>JBIIMU010000047.1:0-10918 GCA_044337845.1 Pirellulales bacterium
CGCCTGGTCGGTCGGCCACCGGGCTCCGCGGCGCACGATTGCCCCGTCGGCCATCCAGCTGTTCCGAACCGGCGCCGACATTCCGATCGTCCGCGACGTGCGGGGCGAGTATGGCTGCTACCTGGTGGAGGACGAGGTCACGCTCGAGCCCGGGGAGTCGATCGACTGGACGTCGGTGGTGGACACGGCCCTCGATCACGCGGCCGTGGTGCAGCTGCGGCGGCGGCTGGCCGATCCGGATGCTGCCGCCGCGGCGGTGCGGACGGCCCTCGAGGACGACATGCGGGGCCTGCGGCGGCGGGTGGCGGCCAGCGACGGACTGCAGGACACCGCCGATCGCGCGGCCACGCTGCACCACGCGTCGAACACGCTCTTCAACGTGCTCCGTGGGGGCATTCCGATTGCGGGGCATCGCTGCCCGGCGGGCGACGTGGCCCGGTTCGTGGCCGAGCGAAACCGGATCGTCCACCACCGTCATCGCGACTGGCTCGAGTCGCTCGGGGATGTCGACCTCGTCGCCCTCCCCGCGCTCGCGGCCGGCCTCGGGGATCCGCAGCTCGAGCGGCTGTGCGGCGAATACCTGCCCATCGGCTTCGGCCGCCGCCACGGCGATCCCAGCCGGCCCTGGAACCGGTTCTCGATCACGACGCGGTCGTCGACGGGCGAGAGCCTGCTCTCCTACAGCGGCAACTGGCGAGACATCTTCCAGAACTGGGAGGCGCTCGCGCACAGCCATCCGGCGTGCCTGCCGGGAATGATCGCGGTGTTTCTCAATGCCTCGACGGCCGACGGCTACAACCCCTACCGAATCTCCCGGGAGGGCGTCGACTGGGAGGTCGAGAACCCGGCCGACCCGTGGTCGCACATCGGCTACTGGGGCGACCACCAGATCGTCTACCTGCTGCGGCTCCTCGAGGCCCACGAGCGCTTCTGGCCCGGAACGCTGGCCGCCGATCTCGACCGGCGGCGGCACGCCTCGGTCGATCTGCCGTACGCGATCGCCGGATTCGACGACCTCCTGCAGGATCCACGCCATTCGATCCGCTTCGATCATGAGCAGCACGCCGCGCTGATGAGCCGTCGGGCCACCATCGGCGGTGATGGTGCGCTCGTCGTGGCCGCGGACGGGGAGCCGCGGCTGGTGAGCTTCCTCGAGAAACTGCTCGTGCCGATGCTCGTGAAGCTCACGAACCTCGTGCCGGGCGGGGGCATCTGGCTCAACACGCAGCGACCGGAGTGGAACGACGCCAACAACGCGCTCGCCGGATGGGGGCTGTCGGTCGTCACGGTGTGCCACCTGCGCCGCTACCTGGACTTCATCGACGGGCTGCTCGCCGGGAGCGATGCAGCGTCGTTCGCCCTCACGGAGCCGGTGGCCGAGCTGATGGACAGCCTGCTCGCGACGCTCGCGGAGCAGCCTTCGGACGACGCCCTCGCGGTCTTCACCGCCCTCGGCCGGGCCGGTGAGCGGCATCGCCGCGCGGTCCGGGCAGGCGGTGCCGACGCCACGCGGCAGGTCGCCAGGGCGACGGTGCAGGCCGTGCTAGCCGCGGCCCGCGACCTCGTCGATGCCACGATCCGGACGAACCTCCGGGACGACGGGCTCGCCCACTCCTACAACCGGCTCGAGGTTCGGGGCCAGGGGCTCGTGCTGCATCGCCTCGACCTGATGCTCGAGGGCCAGGTCGCCGCCCTCTCCAGCGGATGCCTCACCGACGACGAAGCGGTGCGGTTGCTCGACGCGCTGCGGTCGAGCAGCCTGTTCCGCGGCGACCAGCGGAGCTACCTGCTGCAGCCGGATCGCCCCATCCCGTCCTACCTCGAACGCAACCGCCTGCCGGCCGACTGGGCGGCGCGGTGCCCGGCACTGGCCGCCCGCGTGCAGGCCGGCGCGACCGACATCGTGGTGGTCGATGCGGACGGGGGCGGGCGGTTCCACGCCGATCTCGCCAACGCCCGAGACCTCGCCGCGCGGCTGGAGGCGGCGGAGATCCCGGCCGGGGAGCGGCCGGCGGTGCTGGCGGTCTGGGAAGACGTCTTCCGCCACGACGCGTTCACCGGCCGCAGCGGTTCGTTCTTCGCCTTCGAGGGGCTGGGCAGCATCTACTGGCACATGGTCGCCAAGCTGCAACTCGCGGTGCAGGAGTGCCACGCCCGCGCGGTGGGGGCCGCGCGAAGCCGGCTGCTCGCGCACTATCGGGCCGTCCGCGACGGCCTCGGCTTCTGCAAGACCGCGGAGGAATACGGCGCCTTTCCCACCGACGCCTACTCGCACACGCCCCGGCACGCGGGGGCCCAGCAGCCCGGCATGACCGGGCAGGTCAAGGAGGCGATCCTCGCGCGACTCGTGGAACTCGGCGTGCTCATCGAGGCCGGAGGGATCCGCTTCCGTCCCGACATGCTCGACCGCCACGAGGGTGGTGAAGGGGGCGACTTCCACTACGTGGACGTGCACGGCGTCGACCGCGTGGTGGCCGTGCCGTCCGGCGGCCTGGCCTTCACGCTCTGCCAGGTCCCGGTGATCTATGCCCCCGCGGACGCGGCCGCCATCGCGCTCGTGCGGGCCGACGGCTCCGTGGAGGCTCACGCCGGCACCGAGGTGCCGCGGGCGGCCTGCCGCGAGGTGTTCCTCCGATCGGGGGCGGTCGCCGCGATTCGGGTCGGGGTGACGGGGCTGGCCAAGGAAGGGAATCACGATGAGCGACGCTGACCGCGGCATGCGACTCTCGCTCGTCGAGAAGGTCGGCTACGGCCTGGGCGACACGGCGAGCAATTTCGTGTGGGCCCTGATGATGAACTTCATCATGTACTTCTACACCGACATCTTCGGCATCACGGCCGCCGCCGCCGGCACGATGCTGCTCTTCGCCCGGTCGACCGACGGGTTTTTCGACTTCTTCGTGGGCGCCGTGGCCGACCGCACGCAGACCCGCTGGGGCCGATTCCGTCCGTGGCTGCTCTGGCTCTGCCTGCCGCTGGCGATCGTGTTCGTGCTGGCGTTCACCACCCCGGGCCTGACCGGCGGGCAGAAGCTGGTCTGGGCGTGGGTGACCTACAACCTCCTGATGCTGACGTACTCCGCGATCAACATCCCGTACGGCGCGCTCTCCGGCGTGATGACCGACGACCCGCTCGAGCGGACGAGCCTCAACGCCTACCGGATGGGTCTGGCCCAGGTCGGCGGGATCATCGCCAACACCGGCTTCCTGCCGCTCGTCGCGCTGCTCGGCGGGAGCAGCCCGGCCCGGGGCGCGCAGCTCACGGTGCTCGTGTTCAGCATCGCCGCGGTGGTGCTGTTCCTGGTGTGCTTCGCCACCACCCGGGAGCGGATCCAGCCGCCCGCCGCGCAGAAGACACGGCTGATCGATGACGTCCGCACCCTGCTTGCGAATCCGCACTGGCTGATGATGTTCCTCGTGGGCATCGTGAACATCACCCTGGCGGTGATCCGGGGCTCGGCCGGCATCTACTATCTCAAGAACTATCTCGGCTGGGATGACGTCCGCCTGCTCGGCGGTTTTCCGGCGATCCCGCTCTACTTCCTGCTCGGCGGCCTCGCGATGATCGGCGGGGCCATGCTCACCCGGTTCGTCGTCGCGGCCATGGGCAAGAAGTGGGCCTTCATCGCCAGCATGGTCGCGGTGGGCCTGACGGCGATCCCCTTCTACCGCCTGCTGCCTGATCAGGCTGGCCTGATCTTCACCTTTCATCTGCTGGGCATGATCGCGGCGGGCATCAACGCCACGCTCTACTGGACGCTGGTCGCCGACACGGCCGACTACGCCGAGTGGAAGTTCGGCGCCCGCACCACGGGCATCATCTTCTCGGCGACCACCTGCGCGCAGAAAGCGGGCATGGGAATCGGGGCCGCCGTCGCGGGATTCCTGCTCGATCACTACGGCTACCAGGCCAATGCCGCCCTGTCCGATTCCGCCCGGCAGGGCATCCTCTTGATGATGAGCCTGATCCCCGCCGCAGGCCTCCTGATCCTCGCCGGCTTGTTCTCCGCCTACGGGCTGACCGAGGGCGTGTGTCGCACGATCCGCGACGACCTCGCGGTCCGGCGGCTGACCCGCTGACCGCGGCCGTTGCCCGGGCCGAATCCGTGCCGTGCCCGCGGCGGCTACCTAGACTTGGAATCGACATGGTCGCCACCCGATTCCACCGTGTGCTCGTGCTCCTGCTGACGGGCGTCGCCCTGGGGGGCGGTGCCGCCGTGATGCCGGACCGGGCGATGGGCGCCGCAGCCGACTTTCCCTACATGTCGTGGCAGGATGAGTTCGACGGCACGACGATCAAGCCGCTGCTCTGGACGCACGACATCGGCACGGGCTCCCAGTACGGGCTCACGGGCTGGGGCAACAACGAACTGCAGTACTACACCGACCGCCCGCAGAACGCCTCCGTCGCCGACGGCCTGCTCACGATCAGGGCCCGCGCGGAATCGTTCGGCGGCATGGCCTACACGTCGGCCAGGCTCAAGACGGAGGGGCTGTTCAGTCAGCTGGGAGGTCGATTCGAGATGCGGGCCGCGCTCCCCATCGGCCGTGGCTTCTGGCCCGCGTTCTGGATGCTGCCCGAGACCGACACCTACGGCGGCTGGGCCGCGTCGGGCGAGATCGACATCATGGAGGCCCGGGGGCAGCAGCCCGGCCGCGTGGCCGGCACGATCCACTACGGCGGCAGCTGGCCGAACAACGTCTGGAGCGAGAGCGTGCGGATGCTGCCGGCCGGGCAGACGATCGCCGACTTCCACACCTACGCCCTCGAGTGGGACGTGTCGCCGACGCCCGCGCTGCGGTGGTACGTCGACGACGTGCTCTACGCCACGAAAACAGACTGGTGGAGCGCGGGAGGCGCTTACCCGGCCCCCTTCGACAAGCCGTTCTCGCTGCTGGTGAACCTCGCCGTGGGGGGCAACTACGTGGGTCCGCCCGACGCCTCGACCCCGTTCCCGTCGCAGATGCTCGTCGATTACGTGCGGGTGTTCACCGCGGCGCCTCCCGCCGTCGCGTTCAACGTGCCCGCCGGCGTGAAGACCCAGGCGGCAGGGGGCCGGCCCGCGATCCCCGCCGCCGCGAAGGTCACCAAGACCGGCGCGGGCACGATCGTGTTCGACGCCGCCAACACCTACACGGCGCCGACCGCGATCGAAGCCGGCACGCTGCGGGTGGCCGCCCCTGCGGGCCTGGCGGCCAGCCCGGTCACGGTGCAGGCCGGGGCGACGCTCGCCCTCGACGCGCCGGGCTCGACGACCCTCGCCGGGGTCAGCCTCGCCGCCGGAGCCGTCGTGGCCCTGCGGAGCGACGTCCCGCAGCACGTGAGCCTGGCGTCGCTCGACTTCGGCGCCGCGATTCCGCTCACGATCGACAGGGCGGCTATGACGAACGGTTACCGGAACATCTTCGAGCTGCCGGCCAACGGGGGCGCCTACCTGTGGGGACAGGTGTCGCCCGTGTCGGACCTGCGGGCCACGTTCACCAGCGGCACGAGCGTGACGCTCGCCCCGTGCGTGGTCAGCGACACCAGTTCCTACTGGTTCACGCCCAGCGGCCGGCCCGGAGCCGCCGGCAACAAGAGGGTGGAGGCCAACGTCTACGGGCAGGCCGACGGCACCTACGCCGGCGAGACGCTGCGGTTCAGCGGATCCGTCGCCGCAAACACCCTGCTCAGTGGTTCCGGGAACTGGGCCGTCAAGGCGTTCATCCGCGATTTTTCGGCGGACTACAGCTCGATGGTCGAGGCCCAGGTGCCGATCTCGTCCACCGGCGAGTTCTCCGTCAGCCTGACGGCGATCAATGACCCCACGCGGCACGTGCAGTGGGGATTGCAGACCACCGGGCCCAACGTCTGGATCACCGACCTGGCCTCGAAGGGGGTCGTGGTGGTCAACGCGTCGTCAACGCCCGCCGCCGACGGCGGCAGGATCGACGTCGGCCGGGGCAGCATCAGCGTGGCCGACGGTCTCGCGGCGAGCGACCTCGTGGTCCAGCTGCGGGCCGGCCGCGGGGACGGTTCGTGGAGCGGCCCGCGCGGCGTCACGTCGGCCGCGGTCGCGGCCGACGTGGCCCGGGGCGTGGCCCGCACGGTCGGCTGGCTCGACCTCGGCGACGGCGCGGTCCGCTTCGCCTACGCCGCGCCGGGCGACGCGAATCTCGACTGGCAGATCGACCTTTTGGACGCGGCCAACTTTCTCGCCTTCAACGCCTTCGACACGGGCCGAGCGGCGACGTGGGCCGAGGGCGATTTCACCTACGACGGCGTGGTCGACATGCTCGACGCCGCCGACTTCATGGCCACGGGTCTTTATGACCTGGGCGGCTACAACCCGCCCGCGGGGGCCGCCGGCATCGCAGTCGTCCCGGAACCGGTCTCCTGGACGGCAACCTGGGCGGCGACCGTGGCGGCGGTCGCGCTGATCCGGCGGGGTCGCGGCCGATCGTGCCGGCCGCACGGCCGTCAGTGCGGCTTCGGCCGCGGGGCAAACCACGGATAGATCGCCGGGATCACGAACGCCGTCAGCAGCGTGCTCGTGATGATGCCGCCGATCACCACGGTCGCGAGCGGCCGCTGGATCTCGGCTCCGGACGACGTCGCCAGCGCCATCGGCAGGAAACCGAGGCTCGCCACGAGCGCCGTCATCAGCACCGGTCGGATGCGGACCTCGGCGGTGACGAGCGCGGCCTCCCGCGGCCCGAGCCCTCCCTCCCGGGCATGCTCGGCCCCCGCCACCCAGACGAGCCCGTTGAGCACGGCGACCCCGAACAGCGCGACGAAGCCCACGCCGGCGGCGATCGAGAAGGGCATGCCCCGGAGGGCGAGCGCGGCGATCCCGCCGGACGCCGCGACGGGGACCGCGCAGAAGATCAGGGTCGCCAGCCGCAGCGACTTGAAGCTGGTGTAGAGCAACAGCGCGATCAGCCCGAGCACGACCGGCGTGATCAGGAGCAGCCGCCGGCTGGCGCTGAGGAGATTCTCGAAGTCGCCCCCCCACTCGATCGTGTAGCCGGCCGGCAGCGATACGTCCGCCGCGATCCGGCGCTGGGCCTCGGCCACGAAGCTGGCGACGTCGCGACCGCGGACGTTGGCCGACACGAACGTGCGCCGCCGCGAGTTCTCGTGCTCGATCGACGGCGGGCTCTCCTCGACGCGGATGTCGGCGAGCTCACCGAGCGGCACCGGCCGGCCGCCCGTCGCCTCGACCGGGATCTGAGGTACGAGATCCTCGTCCTCCCGCCACGCATCGGGGAACTTGACCACCAGCGGGAACCGCGGCCGTCCCTCGTAGACCACGCCCGTCTGGATGCCCCCCATGGCCGACACGGTCTGCATCACGTCGATCCCGTCGATCCCGTGCCGCGCGAGCTGATCCTGGCGGGCGTCGATCCGCAGCGTCGGCACGTTCGCCTGCCAGTCGGCCCGGACGTCGGCGGCCCCCGGGATGTCGCGGAGCACGCCTTCGATCCGCTTGCCGAGCCCCCCGAGCGTGTCGAGGTCGTCGCCGTAGACGAGCACGGCCACGTCGGCCTTCACGCCGGCCACCAGCTCGTCGACCCGCATCTCGATCGGCTGGCTGAAGCCGAAGTTGGCGCCGGGCACGGCGGTCGTGAGCGCCGTCGACATCCGCTCCACGAGGCCGTCCCGCGTGACACCCGCCGGCCACGAGGCCCGCGGCTCGAGCATCACCCACACGTCGGTCTGCTGGACGCCCATGATGTCGTTGGCGATCTCGGGCCGCCCGGTCTTGCAGAACACCGTCTTCACCTCGGGAAACTCGCCGAGCACCTGCTCGATCCGCGTGGTCAGCGGGATCGAGTCCTCGAGGGTGGCGCTCGGGAGCCGGTTGACCTCGACCAGCAGGTCTCCCTCGTCGAGCCGCGGCATGAACTCCGCCCCCAGCCGCAGGGCCACGGGCACGCTCGTCGCCACGAGCATCGCCGCCGCCAGCGAGATCACCACCGGATGGTTCACGGCGAGCTTCGCCAGCGGCCGGTAGAGCCAATGGAACAGCCGCATGACCAGCGGCTCGTGCTCCTCCTCCCGGGGCAGCACCGTCGCCGCGAGCACCGGCATCAGCGTCAGCGAGATCACCAGCGATCCCAGGAGCGCGAACAGCACCGTGAGCGCCATGGGCCTGAAGAGCTTCCCTTCCGTGCCCTCCAGAAACAGGATCGGCAGGTAGACGATGGCGATGATCAGCTCGCCGAACATCGTGGGGCCGCGAACCTCGATGGCGGCGTCGCGGACGACGTCGATCCGCGAGGCCGACGGCCGCGCGAGTCCGAGGCGGCGGACGCAGTTCTCGACCATGATCACGGAGCTGTCGACCACGAGGCCGAAGTCGATGGCCCCGAGGCTCATCAGGCTGGCGGGGATGCCGACGGCCCACATCAGGTTGGCGGCGAACAGCATCGACAGTGGGATCGCCAGCGACACGATCAGCCCGGCCCGCACGTTGCCCAGGAGCACCAGCAGCACCGCGATCACGAGCAGGCCGCCCTCGGCGAGGTTGTGGAGCACGGTGTCGAGCGTGCGGGCGATGAGGTCGGAGCGGTCGTAGAGGATCTCGAGCTCCACATCGGGGGGGAGCGAACGGCGCACCTCCTCGAGCTTCTCCTTCGCGGCGGTCACCACCCGGCGGCTGTTCTCCCCACGGACCATCATCACCATCCCGGTGACCACCTCGCCCCGGCCGTCGCGCGTGGCCGCACCCTGCCTGGGCAGGGCGCCGATCCGCACCGAGCCCAGGTCGCGGATCAGCACGGGCACCCCGCCCGCCGGACTCCGCACGATCACCCGCTCGATGTCGGCGATGCCGCGGAGCAGCGCCTCGCCGCGGATGAAGCGCTGCTCGCCGTTGCGGACGATGTAGCCGCCCCCGGTGCTCGCGTTGTTGCGGTCGAGGGCATCGAGCACCTCGGCCAGCGAGATCCCGTGCGACGAGAGCCGGTCCGGATCGATCTGGACCTCGTACGCCTTGGCGAAGCCGCCGTGGGCGTTGATGTCGGTCACGCCGGGCACCGTCCGCATCACCGGGGCGATGTCCCATTCGAGGATGCTGCGGAGATCCATCAGGCTGCGGTCGGGCCCGCGGAGCTCGAACTGCAGGATCTCGCCGAGCGCGGTGGAGAGCGTGCCGAGTTCGGGCTCGGCGTCGGGAAGCGAGATGCCGCCGCGGGCCGCCGGCAGCCGTTCGGCGACGAGCTGCCGGGCCCGGAGGATGTCGGTGCCCTCGGCGAACACGATGGTGACCAGCGAGATGCCCAGCCGCGAGACGCTGCGGAGCTCCTCGACGCCCGGCAGCCCGCTCATGGCGAGTTCGACCGGGTAGGTGATCAGCCGCTCGACCTCGAGGGGCGGCAGCGTGCCCGCCTCGGTGACCACCTGCACCTGCACGTTGACGAGGTCCGGCACGGCGTCGACCGGAATCCGGGTCGCCGCGTACAGGCCGCTGAGCGCCATCAGCACGAACAGCGCGATCACGAGCGCCCGGTTCGACAACGACCATTCGATCACGCCGGACAGCACGCCGTATCCTCCGTGGCGGTCGCTCGGGGCCCCGCGTCAGCCCTCGTCCTCGAGCAGCAGCTCGCTCTTGAGCAGAAAGGTGCCCCGATCGACCACCTGCTGGCCCGCCTGGAGGCCGCGGGTCACCTCGACGAAGTCGTCGCTCTCGATGCCGGTGTCGATGTCGACGCGGCGAAAGCCGTCGCCGTCGGGCACGAACACGAACGCCCGGCCTTCGTGCCGCATCACGGCGGCGGCCGGCACGGAGAGCCCGTCGCGGGGCTTGCCCTGGGCAAGCTCCACCCAGACGAACATGCCCGGCTTGTAGTGGGCATCGTCGTTGGTCAGGTCGGCCACGATCGGCACGCTCCGCGACTCCGGATCGACGGTCGCCGCCACGTGGTTGATCGTGGCCCGGGTGCGGTGCTCCTGGCCGCCCGGCACGACGACGCGGACTTCCTCCCCTTCGGCCACCTCGACCGTGGTCCACTGCTTCTCGTGCACCTGCGCCCGCACCCAGAGCCGCGTGGTGTCGGCCACGACGAACATCCGCTCGCCGCTGGTGACGCGTTCGCCGCGGCTCACGTAGATCTCCTCCACGACGCCCGCCAGCGGCGTGCGCAGGGCGATGCCGCTGAGGGTCGAGCCGCCGGAACCGCCGTCGTCGGCGGGCACGGCCCCGGCGGCCAGGTCGGCGGTGGCATCGTCGAGCCTGCTGCCGACGAGCGTGCGGAGGTTCTCGCGGGCGACCTGGAGCAGCCGCTCGGCCTGTTCGAGCTCGGCGGTCGCCTTGGCGCGATCCCGGGCGGTGTCGAAGCGGGCGCTCTCGCACGTCGCTGCGAAACTCGACCGTGCGACCTCGAGATTACTCGTCCGCTCCTCCACGATGCGGCCGGAGAGCACGCCGCCTTCGCCGAGCTGCCTCGTTCCCACATCCACCTTCTCGACGAGCAGCAGCCGCGAGTAGGCGGCCATGATCTTCTCGCGGTAGTCGCCGAGCGTGCGGCCCTCGAACCGCCGCTCGACCTCGACGAGCGGCGGATGCTCGACCAGCACGGCGAGCAGGGCCCCGACGTTGTCGGCGATCGCGGAGGCCCACTCGGCGTCCCGGCGGGCGATGGCGAGCTCGGCCTCACGGTTCGCGACCTCGTCGCGGGCCATCCCCACCTCGGGACTCGAGATTTCCGCCAGCGAGTCTCCCTTGGCGACCCGCTGCCGCGGCGCGACGCAGATCCGCGACACGATGCCCTCCACCGGCGACTCGTAATCGACGAGGCTGCGGGCGTCGTAGTCGAGCCGCGCCGGCACCGTGAGCCGCGGTCGCAGCCGGCGGGTCTCGACGGGGGCGAGGCCGATCGTGTCACGGGCCGCGCCTTTCGGGAGCCGCACGATGGCGGGGCCGACGGTCGCG
>JBIIMU010000247.1:0-4696 GCA_044337845.1 Pirellulales bacterium
TCGCCGTCAAACTCCATGCCGACGGGGTTCGGGGCCATCATGAAGGGGGCGGTGCGGGCGATCACCACGGGGTCGGTGCGGCCGGCGGTCTCGTTGCCCGTCGGGATCAGGCCCTGGATCGTGTTGATCACGCTCGCCGAGCCGGCCGCGTCGGGCACGGCCACGTCCTGCGCGGGGCGGCGGCGGCCCGAGGCCGACTGGAGCGCCAGCGCCATGCCGAGGTAGGCCTGGTCGCTGCGGCGGATCGCGGCGGTGGTGCGTGCCGTGAACTGCCCGAGCTGCCGCCGCATCTGTTCCTCGTATTCCAGCCGGGCCCGCGTCAGCCGGCTCTGGCCCCACACGTCGGGCTGCTTGGCGACGATCGAGCCGTAGCAGTCGAGGTGGTGCTCCAGCCAGTCGATCTGCCGGGCGAGGTCTTCGAGGCAGGGGTCGGCCGCCGGGGGCGGCGGCGTGCGGTGGGCGGCCTTGAAGGGGGCGGCGATCGTGCGGAGCACGTGGCCGAACTCCCGCGCGGGCGCGACCGCGGCGGGAACCGCGGCCACGAGCAGGGCGACGGCACGGGCTCCACGACGGGTCATCATGGCAACGCTCCCTGGTGGACGGGGCTCATGAGAGGGGGAGGATCCCTCAAGCAGATCGGCGGGGCCGACCGATCGAATGAGCGACGACCCACCGGGGCGGGGCGGTCGCCATCACCTTGCGCAGATTCCCGTGGGCCACCCACCAGGAGCAGCGACATGAGCGGCTCGTGCCGAAGGTCGATCCAGTGCATCGTGCCGCCCTACATGGTCGAGCACATGGCGCGGTGCGACGACGCCCGGCTCCGCGAGTGGGCGCTCGTGCACCTCGCCCGGGCGGCGGCGATCCGGGCGGTGCGGTCGTTCGTCCAGCAGATGCCGGCGATGATGGTCACGGCCTCGCCGACGGGCCGGAAGCACCGGCTCGTCTACGATGCCCGCCGCAAGGACACGCTCCCCGGAAAGCTCGTGCGGAGCGAGGGGGAGCCCAAGGTGGCCGACACGGCCGTCAACGAGGCCTACGACCACTCCGGCGACACGTTCGACTTCTTCCTCGAGGTGTTCGGCCGCAACTCCCTCGACGATGCCGGGATGACGCTGATCTCGAGCGTGCACGTGGGGGAGGCCGACGGCCGCGACCGCTTCCAGCCGATGAACAACGCCTTCTGGGACGGCGGCCAGATGGCCTACGGCGACGGCGACGGCGAGGTGTTTCAGGGGTTCACGCGGTCGCTCGACGTGGTGGGGCACGAGCTCACCCACGGCGTGCAGTCGTTTTCCAGCAACCTGCTCTACCGCGGGCAGTCGGGGGCGCTCAACGAGCACTTCGCCGACGTGTTCGGGGTGCTCGTGCGGCAGTGGCGGCGGAAGGAGTCGGCCACGGCGGCGAGCTGGCTGATCGGGACCGACGTGCTCGTGCCGGCGCCCACGCGGCGCGGCATCCGCGACATGGAGCATCCGGGCACGGCCTACCGCGACGACCCCGCCCTCGGCACCGATCCCCAGCCGGCGCACATGAACGACCTCTACCTGGGGCCGGCCGACTCCGGCGGCGTGCACATCAACTCCGGGATCCCGAACCGGGCCTTCGTGCTGGTGGCCCAGGCGCTCGGCGGGCCCGCGTGGACCACGGCGGGCACGATCTGGTACGAGGCCATGATGCAGCTCTCGCGGACGAGCCAGTTTGCCGATCTGGCGACGATCACGGCCCAGATCGCCGGCGACCGGTTCAACGCGACCACGAAGAAGGCCGTGAGGGCCGCGTGGAAGAAGGTCGGGCTGTAGCCGTCCGGCCTCGGGATCCCTCCCGCGGGTAGGATGACGGCATGGGCGACGAATGGTTCTACGCGCGCAACGGTGAGCGGCACGGGCCGGTGCCGCTCGCGAAGGTGAAGGCGCTGGCGGACAAGGGCTGGCTGCTGCCCGACGACCTCGTCTGGCGGCCGGGCATGACCGAGTGGCGTCCGGCGTCGAGCGTCCGCGGCCTGATGCGCGGGTCGCTCGTCGAGTCGCTCGGGTCGGCGGCCGACGGCGTGATTCCCGGCATCCGGCCCGGCCGCGAGCCGGACGCCGTGGCCCGGCCGCCCGCCGACGCACGGCCAACGCCGATCTTCGGCCCCGATGCCTTCGCGGGCCTCGGTGCCCGGCACGTCGCGGCCGCGTGCGGGGCGTTCGTGGCGGCGCTCGGGATCGCGTTCACGGCGATCGCCCCCTCGGCGCTGGCCTTGGTGCTCACGCTCGGCGGGCTGGTGCTCGCGGCCGGCGGGATGCACGTGGAGGTGAGGCGGCACGTGTCGCAGGCGCTGGCGAACATGGCCACGGCGCGGAAGGAGGCGGCGGAGCGGCGGCTGGAGCTGCAGCGACTCGCCGTCGAGCAGAAGAAGCTCGAGGTCGAGGCCGCCCGGCTGGCCGCCGAGCGGGCCGCCCGGGAGCGTCCCACGCCGCCCGCTCTGGCACCCGCCGCCGAGCCGCCGCGGCTCGTGCCGGCCGAGCATTACGGCCCGGGCGAGCGGGTGATGGTGATCAACCATCCGCCGGTGCAGCGCTGGAGCCCGGGGTTGGCGGCCGTGCTGAGCTTTCTGGTGCCTGGCCTCGGGCAGGTCTACAAGGGTCAGGTGCTCAACGGGGTCGTCTGGTTCTTCCTGGTGGGGTTCGGCTATCTCGCCCTGATCCTGCCCGGCATGCTGCTCCACTTCTTCTGCATCGTCGGTGCGGCCAGCGGCAACCCGTGGCAGCCCGGCCGCACGGAGGTGGTGCGGCGGTAGGCGGCTGCGGGACCAAGGATGTCCCGCCGAGGAGGTCTGCTGGATGGGCAAAGGAGGTGCTTCATGACGTCGATCCCCGGTCGCGGTCCCGCCCCCAACCGACTCCATCCGTACGAGGCCGGCTGGCTCTCGCTCCTCGTGCAGATGCGGATCGCCACGGAGCGGGAGGCCCGCCAGGCGGTCCGCCGCGTGGCGCAGGACGCCATCGACGACGCGGAGGCGCGGATGCGGCGGCGGTCGGCGCGCCGGAAGCGGCGCCGCAGCGACGACGAGTGAGCCATGGGCGATGGACGAAGGGCCGTCGCTGCCCGGACGGCGAGTTGCGGGGGCAACGAGAGCAAAACGCAACAACTCAAAGGCGATCGATGTTCCGATCCCCCTTCCGCCGCTGGCGTAGCAGTGGCGAAGGGGGCGGCGTTCACCGATTCCAGGCAGACGCGGCGAGCGGGCGGCGTTATTCTGGAAGGATGATGACTTGGTGAGGCACCCGAAGGGCACGGTCATGGCAACGGAAAACCGACAATCGCAGCCGGCCCTGCATTACGAAGTGACGGCCGGGGAGGATGGTCGTATCGAAATCGTCGGGCCGTTTCGGCCGGGCCAACGCCTTACCGTGCTCGTCGTTCCCGAATCGCACGACTTCGACGATCTGACCGCGGCCGCCTCGAGCAGCCTTGACTTCTGGGACAACCCGCTCGACGACGAGGACTGGAATGACGCCCCGGCAGGGTGACATCGTCCTCGTTCCGGTGCCGTTCACCGATCTGTCAAGCCGCAAGCGGCGGCCCGTCGTCGTCTTGTCTGCCAATGCGTACAACGACGCCGCACCCGACGTCATCGTGGTCGCCATGACGTCGAACCCCGCCCGTACACCATGGACCTTGCCGATCCTGACCAGCGACCTTCGGGCTGGACGTCTCAACCGGCCGGGCATGATTCGCGCGGACAAGATTTACACGCTTGCCCAGTCACTCATCGTGAACCGGTTCGGCACCGTGTCCGATGCCATGCTGAATCGCATACGCGAGACGCTTGCCCAACTCGTCGCGTCGGACCCCGCCGATGCCCCGTAACCCGATCCTCGAGGAAATCTACGCCACGCGGGCGAAACTGCTCGCGGCCTGCAAGGGCGACCTCCACGCCTACGTCGAGGAGGCCCGCCGTCGCACGCCGGCGTCCGGCCGCCCGATCGCAACGCCTTCCCCGCGGACGGTCAAGACGACGAGCCGGCCATCCGCCGCGCAGCCGTGACGGCTCTCGAGGAGCATTGATCGCCGCTCATGCAACACGACCCGTTACGCCTGCCGATTCAGTTCTGGTGCTGTCGATCTGGTTCATGTTCGATGGGTGCCGGCTCGAATCCACGGACGGTCGTGTAGACTCTTCTGCCATGAACGTCGAACGCGTGAAGTACGTGATCTGGGCCGCCGACATGGATCGGGCCGTGCGCTTCTGGCGCGACACCTTCGCCGGCCGGCTGCTCAAGCACAACTCGGTGATCGCCGAGGTCGAGATCGCCGGGGCGGTGATCGGCATCCACTCCGGCGGTGAAGGGAAGCGCACCTGGACCGGCATCAGCCTCCAGGTGGCCGACGTCATCGAGGGGGGCGCCGCCGTGAAGGCCGCCGGCGGCACGCTCACCAGGGAACCCGAGCCCGAGAACGGCGAGCCGCCGCACCTCGCGATGTGCATCGACCCCGACGGCAACGAGTTCATGCTCACCCGCAAACGCGGCTGAGCGCGATGCCATCCCAGCCCAGGAGATCCCCCATGATCGCCCCGCATCGCTCCGCCGCTCGCCCGCTGCTCGTGGCCCTCGTGGCGGGCCTTCTCATGGGCTGCGTCGGGGCCGCGCGAGCCGCCGAGCCGCCGGCCGACGTCGATCCCGGCGCCATCAAGAATCTCGAGGCCGCG
>JBIIMU010000160.1:0-6210 GCA_044337845.1 Pirellulales bacterium
GCGTATCCCAAGGCCCCGGAGGGCATGGAGCGGAAGGTGATCCTGCTGCCCCACAAGGAACGCGGCGAGGAGGACGACTTCCAGGTGGAGATCGTCGTGGGCAAGTCGATCGTCACCGACGGCGTCAACACCTACGGGTTCGGCGGCGACCTCCGCGAGGTGGACATCCCCGGCTGGGGCTTCTCCTACTGGCAGGCGGAAGGGAAGTTCGACTCACCCGTGCAGACGCTGATCGGCGGGCCGACCGTCGCCACGCCGAAGTTCGTCGCCGGGCCGAGGCGGCTCGTCCGCTACAACAGCCGCCTGCCGCTGGTGGTGATGGTGCCCGAGGGCTGCGAGGTCCGCTGGCGGACCTGGAAGGCCGCCGAGGGCTTCGCCCCCGCCGACGACCGCTGAGGCCGGCGGCCGCCGCTGCCGCCGCTTCCCGGCATCCGCTCAGGGCGCCGGCCGCTTCCACACGGTCTGCCCCTCCTTGATCGTCTCCTCCACGCGGATCGACTCGATCGTGGCGGGCGGCACCGTGAGGGGGTTTGCCGAGAGCACCACCAGATCGGCGAGCTTGCCGGGCTCGATCGAGCCCTTGGTCTCCTCCTCGCCATACATCCGCGCCCCGTCGATCGTGATCGCCTCGAGGGCCTCCAGCGGCGTGATCCGCTCGTCGGCGCCGATCGTCTGCCCCGACCGGGAGATCCGGTTCACCGCCGTGTGGATCGTGAACAGCTGGTCGAGCGGCGAGACGTTGAAGTCGGTGTGGTTGGCGGGGCGGAGGCCGAGCGCCCGGGCCGATTGCATCGGGCTGATGAAGTCGGCCTGCGTCCGGCCGCGGTTGGCCACGTGGGTGTCGCCGAAATAGAAGCAGTGCAGCGTGAAGAAGGAGGGAGTGATCTTCCAGGCCGCGTACTTCTCGAGCTGGTCGCGACGGATGAACTGCGAGTGCACGCCCACCGTGCCCCGCGGCTTCGCCGGGTCGTCGCCCGAGGCGAACCGGTGGGCCTCCAGGAGCGCGTCGATCGCCGCGTCGCCGTTGACGTGCACATAGAGCGTGGCCCCGCCGTCGTAGACCTTCTTCACCATCTCGTTGAGCACGGCCTGCGGAAAGGAGAGCTCGCCCCGCCAGGCCGTCTGGCCGGCCGGGCCGGCGGTGAGGTAGGGCGTGGTGAAGGCGGCGGTGCGGCCCTGCGGCGAGCCGTCGGCCACGACCTTCACGCCGCCGATCCGCAGGCGGTTTTTGTAGGCGGGCTCGTCGGCCGGCGGTTTGCCGCCGAACACCGCGTCGATCTCGGTGATGAAGGGCAGGGCCACGAGGTCGAGCTTCAGGTCGCCGCGGCCGGCGAGGATGCGGAGCAGGTCGAGCTGGTGCTTCATCGTGGCCCCTTCCTGGGCCGTGGTGATGCCCGCGGCCAGGTAGAGGTCTTGGCCGGCCTTCAGGAGCTCGAGGGTCTCGTCGTCGCCGGGGCCCGGCACCTTCGAGAAGATCGGCAGGAAGGCCGTCTCGAAGAGCAGGCCGTCGGGCTCGCTCGAGCCCGGCTCGCGGCCGATCACGCCGCCCGGTGGCGTGGGGGTGGCGGCGGTGATGCCGTAGGCGGCGAGGGCCTTCGAGTTGAGCATCGCCCCGTGGCCCGACACGTGCACGATCATCACCGGATTGTCGGGAAACGCGGCGTCGAGCTCCTGCCTGGTCGGCGGCCGCCGCTCGGCGAGCAGGTCGGGGTCGTAGCCGAAGCCCATCACGAACTTTCCGGGGCCGAGTCTGCGGCGCACCTTCACGGCCTCGAGGGCCGCGATCACGTCGGCCACGGTGCGGCAGGGGCCGGCCGGCGGCGAGGCGCACAGGGCCTGCGTCTGCACGTCCATCAGCGAGAAGAAGTGGCTGTGGCCGTCGACGAAGCCGGGGGCGAGCGTCTTGCCGCCGAGATCGGTGACCTGAGTGGCGGGACCCTGGTGCTGCATCACGTCGGCCTCGATGCCCACGGCCATGATCTTCCCGCCCGCGATCGCGACCGCTTCGGCCGTCGGCTGCGCCGGGCTGACGGTGACGATCGGGCCGCCGCGGATGATGCGTTCGGCCGGCGCCGCCGCGGCGAGGTTGGCGGCGGCGAGGATCGCGGCGCTGGCCACGATCGCGGCGACGGACGGGCGGGCTGGCATGCGGAGCTCCTCGGTGACCGTGCGGGCTGCGGCGGGAATGCGGCGAGAGTGTAGCGAACCTCCCGATGGCGCGGGCAGGTTCGGTGCTCACGGCGGCCGCGCCCGCGGCGAAGCCTCGCGTCGCCGGGCAGGGCGGCGGCATGCGGCCGACCGCCCCGCCTGGCGAGCGGGTCTGCCGGTTCAGCGGAGGCCGCCGGCGAAGGTGCGCATGCCCTTGAGCATGCCGACGAGGGCCGTGGCCCGCGGCGAGATGATCGTCAGAAACGCCATCCGACGGGTGGCCGGCGTGAGCGGCATCCGCATCATCGTGGCGAACGGGCTGACCCGCGGGGCGATCAGGCCGAGGCCGGCCATGCGACCGGCCGTGGTGCGCATGCCGCCGAACTGACCAAACGACACGAGGTTGGAAAGCCGCGGGGCGACCAGGCCCAGCGGGCTCGCCGTCGGCAGGCCCGGAGCGGTCGGGAACACCGACTTGTTCATGCGGGCAAGCAGGCCGCCGGCGGCCAGGCTCACGCCCGCCGAGGCCATGAAGGCAGCGAGACAGAGAATGACGGGAAGAACCACACGACGCATGGATCCATCTCCGGGGATTGCCCAGCCACGCAAGCGACAGTAGTTCGCCCCCCCCGGCCCTCAAGCCTGGCGGACGACGCCGGCACCGATTTTCGTCCGATTCCGCGTGATCGTGCCGGCCGTGCCGGTCGTGCCGGCCCGGGCGTCACTCGCGGTCCCGAACGGCGACCCGCAGCGTGTCGGTCGAGTCGGGCGGTGGCAGCGGCACGAGGATGAACGTGTCGGTCACGACCGGCTTCCACGCGCCGCCCTCGACGACCTCGACAGCGGCGAGCCGACGCGGCAGAAACTGCACGATCGGACGGCCGCCCCGCTGCGAGCCGTTGGTGTTCACCGGCGCGAAAGACCGGGTGCCGTCGAGCGGCACGACCTCGAGGGTGAACACCCCGTCGGCTTCCGTGAGCGTCTGTCGATACTGGAGCGGGCCCGCGGCCATCCGTACGTCCCAGGCGGGGTCCCCGTAGAAGGCGACCACGTCGCGGTCGAATCGCAGGCCCCGCTCGTCGCCGGGCGCGGCGTGCGTTTCCAGCCGGTGCACGAGCGCGTGATGGTTGGCGTGAAACGCCTCGCAGAGCGTGAAGCGGCCCGGCTGCTCCACGAAGGTGTCGAGCAGGCCCCAGCCGGCGTAGCCGAACCACGTGGGCACCGTGTAGCCGATCATCTGCCGGACGCCGCAGGAGTTCATGAACGCGAGCGCGAGCGCGTCGGGGCCGTCGATGTGTCCCGCCAGGCAGTTTCCCACCGGGAGCCAGACCTTCGGGTTCGGGGATTCGATGGGGATCCGCCTGCCGGAGGTGTCGAGCCCCCAGAGCCGGCCGCCCCCAGAGCGGAACTGACCGTTCTCGTACCCAAAGCCGATCTGCCAGTCGCGCTCGGTGGCGTGGCCGCTGGTGACGAACAGGTCGGTGACCCCGTCGCTCAGCCGGGCCGCGAGCGCCGCCGTGGTGTCGTCGGGGCCGCGGAGTTCCTCCGCCTCGCCGCCGGCCCGCTTGCGGACCATCCGGTTCCGCTGGAGCTCGCAGAACCACTCGCCCTCGACCACACGGTCCATCGCGAGTTCGGTGCCCGCCGTGACGCGGTGCACCACCAGCGGCTCGGCCGTGCTGGCGATCGCCAGCGCGTTGGCCGCATCGTAGCCGGTGAGGATGCCCCAGAGCACGTCGCCGTAGGGATCGTCGTCGAGCCGCCGGGCGAGGCGATGGACGGCGGCCACGAAGTCGCGGCCGGCCTCCTCGGGGCGGGCGACGAAGCAGGCGTATCGCGGCATCGACGCGGCGAGCGGCCGCACCGCCTCGTCCATCGACTCCTGCCACTCGATCACGTGCGGCCCACGGCCCCGGTGCTTCGCCTCCAGGGCGGCGACGACCGCGGCCCAGGCGGGGTCGGACCGCGTGGCGGCGGAGACGACGATCGCATAGTCGCCCGGCTCCGCCACGTCGGCCGGGGCGACGGCCGCGATCGCCGCCGCGATGACGGCCAGGCCAGGACGGCACGCCCAGGTGCGAGAGGTCATGCGAACGCGCTCCGGAGAACCTCGAGGCTGCGGGGCACGGCCGTGGCCGGATCGTCCTTGCCCTCGAACTCGAGCGACACCCAGCCGCGGTAGTCGTGGCGGCGGAGGATGTCGGCGACCCGCGGGTAGTCGATGTCGAGCGTGTACCACTTGCCGCCGCCGAAGTAGGTCTTGGCCTGCACGAGGCAGGCCGCGGGGGCGAGCCGCTCCAGCTGCGGATAGAGGTCTTCGAGGAAGTTGCCGGTGTCGAGCGTCACCTTCAGCCACCGCGAATCGATCGCCTCGACGATCCGCATCACCCCCTCGGCCGTGCGGCCCAGGCCCCAGTGGTTCTCGAGGCCGAGCACCACGCCGCACCGCTCGGCCGTCGGCAGGCACTCCCGCAGTGCCGCGATCACCCACGCGAAGCCCTCGTCGTCGGTGTGGCCCGGGAGTCGGGGCTCGATGCCCTTGTTGGCCATCAGGTCGTCGAACGACTTCGACGTGCCCCAGCGGCCCGTGTTGACCCGCATCGTGGGAATCCCGAGGGCCGCGGCCAGTTCGATCGACCGGCAGGTCTTGGCGACGTTGTCCGCGCGGATCGCGGCGTCGGGCGAGACGAAGCCCTGGTGCGTGGAGAAGCCGCAGAGTTCGAGGCCCGCCTCGAAGGCCCGGCGCTTCAGGCTCTGCAGGTAGGCGTTGCCCTCCTCCCGCATCTGGACCTGGAGGATCTCCACGCCGTCGAAGCCCATGCGGGCCGCCGCGTCGATGCAGTCCTCGATCTCGACCCGCTGGTCGCGGAACTGCCAGAAGGAGTAGGTGGACACGCCGAACCTGGGCGGCCGGGACCGCGCCGCCGGCTCGGGCCGCTCGGCGGCCGCCGGCTCGGCCCGTGCGGTGGCGAGGGCGGGCGCACCGGCGGCGATCGCGGTGGCCGCGAGAAATGCACGGCGGGATGCCGGAGCCGTCATCGACCATCTCCCCTCGCGCTCGACCCGCGGCACTCTACCAGATGGCGACGGTACACTCGGCGCACGATGAAGAAGAAGAAGTCTCGCCCCCGGCGTGTGCCCGGGTCACCGCCTCCGGCCCCGCAGGCCCGTCCGTCGCAGCCGCCGCGGCGAGCCGCGCCCGGCCGCGGGCCGGTGGCCGAGAAGCGGCACCGCGGCCGGACCGAGGAGATGTTTCACGGGCTGCGGGCGTGCGAGGCGATCTTCGCGAAGCGGCCCGGCGCGATCGTGCGGGTGTATCTCACCGAGGCCCGCCGCCGGCAGTTCGCGAAGCTCACCGAGTGGTGTGCCCGCGAGCGGAAGGGATTTCAGGTCGTGGCCGACGACAGCCTCGAACGGCTCACGAAGTCGATCCACCACGAGGGGGTGGCGATCCTCGCCGCCGCCGTGCCGCGGGGGACGCTCGACGACCTGCTCGCGCCCGTGGCGGCGGCGGCGGCTCCCGGCCCGCTCGTCTACCTCGACGGCGTGCAGAATCCGCACAACCTCGGCTCGATCCTCCGGACGGCGGCCCACTTCGGCGCGGCGGCGGTCGTGGGCCGCGCGGGCGAACTGCCCCCGCTCTCGCCGGCGGCCGTGCGGGTGGCCGAGGGGGCGGCGGAGCACGTGCCGGTGTGCGACCTCGCCGACCCCGTCGCGGATCTCCAGCGGCTCGCGAAGGCGGGCTTTCGGGTCGTGGCCACGTCGAGCCATCGCGGCAGGCCGCTTGCCGAGGCGCGGCTCGGCGGTCGCGTGGTGCTCGTGCTCGGCGCCGAAGGAGAGGGCGTGTCGCGGGCGATCGAGGCTGCGGCGCACGAGTGCGTGCAGATTCCGGGAACGGGCGCCGTCGAGAGCCTCAACGTGGGCGTGGCCTGCGGGGTGGTGCTCGCCGAAGCCTGGCGGCAGCGGACCGGCGGGCGTCAGCGGTAGGTGAGCCACGCGGTGGCGGTGCAGTCGTGGTCGGCGACCACGCGGATCCAGCGGGCCTGCACGTCGGCGGGCAGC
>JBIIMU010000452.1:0-2783 GCA_044337845.1 Pirellulales bacterium
ACGACGCCGGCACGGCCGTGGCCCGGGAGGCGCAGCGGCCGCGGCGGGTCGTGATCTCCACCCACACCATCGCGCTGCAGGAGCAGCTCGTCGGCAAGGACATCCCGCTCGTGGCCGCGGTCATGCCGCGGGAGTTTTCCGCGGTGCTCGTGAAGGGCCGCAGCAACTACGTGAGCCTGCGGCGGCTGGAGCTCGCCGTCGAGCGGGCGGGGAGTCTCTTTCCCGAGGAGGGCGACCGGGCCGAGCTGCTCGAACTCGCGGCCTGGGCGCGGCGGACGGGCGACGGCTCGCTCGCCGACCTGTCCGCCATGCCGAGCGACGGCGTGTGGGACGAGATCGCCAGCGACTCCGGCAACTGCATGGGCCGGGCCTGCCCGCACAACGCCCGCTGCCACTACTACGCCGCCCGGCGGCGGATGGCGCACGCGCAGGTGCTCGTCGTGAACCACGCGCTCTACTTCGCCGATCTCGCCGTGCGGCGGTCGGGGGCGAGCCTGCTGCCGCCGCACGACATCGTGATCTTCGACGAGGCGCACACCGTGGAGGCGGTGGCCAGCGAGCACCTCGGCGTGGGCGTGTCGAGCGGCGGGATCGAGCGGGTGCTCTCGAAGCTCCATAGCGAGCGGACGCACCGCGGCCTGCTCGCGCACTACCGGATGCACGACCTCGAGATCGACGTGCGTCGGGCGCGGCGGGCGGCGGAGGAGTTTTTCGGCGACGTCCGCGAGGCGGTGGACGATCGGGGTGACCCGCCGTGGCGGATCGCGGCGCCGGGCCTCGTGCCGAACTCGGTCGGCGTGCACCTCCAGTCGCTCGCGCGCAAGCTCCGCGCGGCCGCCGACGGCATCGGCAATCCCGCCGAGCGGCACGACTTCACCGCGCTCGCCGACCGGCTCGACGCCCATGCCGGCGCCGTCGAGACCTGGCTCGGCCAGAAGGATCCGGGGAGCGTGTGGTGGGTCGAGGCCCAGCGGTCGCGCCGCGGCCGGGAGCGGATCACGCTCGCCAGCGCCCCCATCGACGTGGGCGAGACACTCCGGCGCGAGCTCTTCGGCCGCGTGGGCACGGTCGTGCTGGCGAGCGCCACGCTCGCCGTGCCGGCGGCGAAGCAGCGGCGCGACGACGACGCCTGGAGTGGCGGCGCGGATCGGACCGCGTCGTCGGCCGCCGACTTCGCGTTTCAACGGCGGCGGCTCGGCCTCCCCGACACGGCGCTCGCGCGGCGGCTCGGCAGCCCCTTCGACTATCCGCGGCAGGCCAAGCTCGTGCTCGTCGACCGGCTGCCCGATCCGGCCAGCCGCGACGCCTACGACGCCGCCGTCGGGGCGATGATCCGCCGCTACGTGGCCCGGACCGAGGGCCGCGCGATGGTGCTGTTCACGAGCCATGCGTCGCTCGCCAAGGCGTCGGCCGAGCTGGCGGGCTGGTGCGTGCGGCGGAACTACCGGCTCGTCAGCCAGGCCGACGGCCTGCCGCGGTCGCGGATGCTGGAGATGTTTCGCGAGGGGCCGGCGAGCGTGCTGCTCGGCACCGACGGCTTCTGGCAGGGGATCGACCTGCCGGGCGACTGCCTCGTGAACGTGATCATCACGAAGCTGCCGTTCGCGGTGCCCGACCGGCCGCTGGTGGCGGCGCGGATCGAGGCGATCACGCAGGCGGGGGGCAACGCCTTCGCCGAGTACCAACTGCCCGAGGCGGTGCTCAAGCTCAAGCAGGGATTCGGCCGGCTGATCCGCACGCACACCGATCGGGGGAGCGTGGTGATCCTGGATCCGCGGATGCTCACCAAGCCCTACGGCAGGGTGTTCCTCGAGAGCCTGCCGCCGGCCGCGGTCGAGATCGAGCCCTTCGCCGACGCCGAGGGGTGAGCGCGGCTCATCCGCGGCGGGAAGGCTCCCTCACAGCTTCGATCCCCAGATCGGGCCCGGATCGCGATTCCGCCGGATCGGTCGCAGCCGCTCGAGCACGGCGGCCTGCGGTGGAACCAGCACCGGCGTGAACCCGCCGCCGTGCGCCGTCGCGATGGCGACCAGGTTGCGATCGCACTCCTGCTGCCGACGAACCTTGTCGGGGTCGACCTGTCCGGTGCGTCGGTCCAGCACCCCCTGCTGCATGCCGAACGTGTGCACCACGCCGCCGCCGAAATCGGCCGACACGACCCGGTCGACGACGCTCGTGGCATGCTCGCCGTCGGAAAGAAAGTACACGACGTCGGCCCCGAGGTTTCCGGCGAGTTTCACGGCTTCGTCGATCCCCCGGCCCCCGCCGCACATCTCGACCGTGGCCAGCCAGGCCCGCAGCCGCCGCTTGTTCTCGGGGGAAGCGGGCTGGAGGCCGTCGACAGGCTCGGGATGGAACAGCGGATAGGCGTCGTCGCTGAAGAAGACGACGAAGAACGACTGGTCGGGCCGGAGGGAGTCGACGGCCCGTGCGACTTCGTCCAAGACCGTATGGAACCCACCGTCTCGATAGCTGTTGGAGTTGTCGCAGATGAAGCAGACCGCCTGCCCCTGACCGGGTCGGCCGAAGAAGGAAGCACCCACTGGCTGGCCGCCGCCCGCCGATCCGGCTCCGCGCGACGAGCCCGCGGAGGCGTCGCCGCCGCCCACGTCGGCCAGCATGTCGGCCGCGTCGAACGACGCGGGCACGGCCGCCGCCGGGTCGGCGGCGAAGGCCTCGGCAGCCAAGGACACGTCGTCGATCGCGACGGCATCGGCGGCGAGCGTGTCGAGGTCCGGGAGCGGAACGTCAGCCTGATCGGCGGCGGCCGTCGGATCGTCGGT
>JBIIMU010000048.1:0-10881 GCA_044337845.1 Pirellulales bacterium
GCGGCGCCGCCTCCCTGGGCGAGCCCCGGGATCGACGGGCCGCTTCCCCCACCGCCTCCGCCCGGCCCGGAGCTCGCGCCGCCGGAGGAGCCCGCCGAGGAGCCGCTTCCCGATCCACTCGCGGCTGAGCTCGTGCCGCCCGTCGCGGCCGTCGCCTGGCCGAAGCGACCTCCGCCTGCCGCCGGCCCATCGGCCGCCGTCGCCACCGACGAGCCCGCCGTCGAACCGCCGGCAGCTGCCGTATCCCACACGCCACCCGCGGCCGCGCCCTGGCCTTGCCCCACACCATTCGGCGCCTGGTCGCCGCCGGTCGCTGCCGCCGCCTGGTCGGCGCCCGCGAGTCCGGGATGGCTCCCCGCAGTGCCCCCCGGGCCGCCGCCACCGCCACCGCCACCCATGCCGTCGGCGGCGGTGCCACCGGCCTCGCCAGCCGGGCCACCCGCGTAGAACTTCGATGGCCCCGCGTAGCGGTTGCCGAGGATCGCGTCGCCCCCCGCGGCGGTGCCCCCGCCGTCGCCTGAGGCGCCGTTGTCGCCGCCGTCACCGGCCGCGAAGCCGCGGCCCGGTGCGGTGCCGGCCCCGGCTGCCTGGCCGTCCTTCCAGTCGAACCGCGACTGGTCGCCGAGCACGCTCGGCCCGTCGTTCGACACCACGCCCCCGCGGGTCGTGGCCGCGCGATACTGGACCGCGGGCTTCGACCGCTTTGGCGGCCGCACCTGGGCGAGCCACTCGAGCCGCCGCCGCGATTCCTCGATGGCCCGCGACTCGGCTTCGGCGAGGGCAGCGTCCCGCGGCGGGTAGTTGAGGGTCCAGTCCTCGTCCACGAACTGGTAGCCGAACTCGCTGCCCCACGACTGGATCGACTCCCGCGCCGCGTAGTACGCCATCACCCCGGAGGGCCGCACCAGCAGGAGCGGATAGGGCTGCACGTTCGGATCGCCCGACTCGCCGGGATTCCTCGCGATGTGCTCCCGCGCGGCCCGCAGGGCGCTGGCGAGCGGGTTGCCCGGGCCGGGCGGCCCCTCGAAGTCGGCGGGGCCGAGCCGGATGCCCTCGGGCTGCAGGTACACGCCGTCGATGCAGCACTCGATGTAGAGCGGCCGGCGATGCGTGCCGGTGGCACCTTCGTAGGGCACCACCGCGTAGGCGGGCGGACGCTCCGCGAGCCGTTCCTTCGCCTCGTCGAGCGCCCGGCGGGCCTCCGCGAGCCGCCGCTCGAGCTCGAGGACGTCGGCCTCGTCACCCGCCACGGCCTCGGCCTCGAGCGCCTCGGCGAGCCGCGCCAACGCGTCGATCTCGTCGGCGAGCTGCCGCGCCTGCTCCTCGGTGCCGGCCAGCTGCATGCGGGCCTTGGCGAGATCCTCGGCCGAACGATCGCGAATGCCGCGGACCTGCTCGATCCGCCAGCCCAGTTCGTCGCGGGCCAGCTCCAGCTCCTCCCGGGCCGCGGTGGCGGCAGCCTCGGCGGCGGCCCGCGCCTGCTCGGCGGCCGCGGCCGCCGACTGCTTCGCGGAGCGGCTGAAGATCACGAGCACGACCAGCAGCGACCCCATCGTGCAGAGGAGCACGGCGAGGAACGGAAACAGCGAGATGGTCGGGCCCGACTGGGCGCGGGCTCGGCTCATGCGGCCTTTCCGGTGCGGCGGATCGCGTGCACGTCGCGGGCCTGGTCGGCGGCCCGGGCCGCGAGCAGCTGCACCGCGGCCGACAAGGTGGCGAGCGTCTCCTCGAACCGCCCCGTGGAGGCGACCGTGGCGAGGTTGGCGTCGAGCGACCGCTCGAGCGCCGTGATGTCGCGTGTGGCCTCGACCACGCCCGCGATGGCCGTCGTCTGCCGCTCGATGGCGTCGTGCCGCTGCTCGAGCCCGCGAACCGCCGCAGCCAGCGACTCGGCGGCCGCCGCCCAGCGGTCCTCGCGGCGGGCGGCGAGTTCGTCTTGGGTACGGGCGAACGAGGTCGTCCACGTGGCGAGGCTCTCGTCGAGCGCCGCGGTGAGCGATTCGCGGATCGCCCCGCCGCTCTCCTCGAGCAGCGTGCGCACGCCGACCGTCGCGGTCCGCTCGAGCGAGGCCCACGCCTGCTCCTGGGCCTCCAGCAGCCGCGCCGTGCCGCGGCCGAGCGTCTCGCCGAGGCGGGCCACGGCGAGAGCGGCGCCGTCGCCGCCGCCGAGCGCCTGAAACCGCCCGGCAAGCGCCGCCCAGGCGGCGTCGTCCACGTCGCCGAGCAGCCGCTGCTCGTACTTCTCGATCATGAACTGCAGGAACATCAGGATCATCGACAGGCCGAGAGCCTGGGCCGTGGTGTCGAACGCCGTTCCCAGGCCGGCCACCACGCCCGAGATGTTGTCGAGCTGGGTCGGCGACAGGCAGGCGATCGCCTCGGTGATGCCGATGACCGTCCCGAGGAAGCCCATGATCGGGATCGCCCAGATCACGAACCGCACGAGCCCGTAGCCCTGCGACGCCCGCGAGGCGTCGAGATCGGAGAGGTACTTCAGATGATTCTCGAGATCGTCGGCCGTGCCCGTGCGAACGACGAGATCGAGCGCCTCCCGCAGCCGCCGCGGCAGGTAGCCCACCGCCGCGGTCGGAATGGACGCCGCGAGCCGGGTCGCCTCGGCCGGATCCACACCACCGTCGGCCGCTGGCTCCAGCAGCGGCTCGCCGACTCGACGCCGCTGACGAACGAGGTTCTCCACGTGCAGCCCCAGAAAAGCCAGGCCGACGCAGAACATGGCCGTCTCGACGTACTCCACCCAGTGACCGGCGAGATACCGGATCACCAGGGCGTTGGTGATCACGCCGGCGTGGATGAGGGCGAAGAAGGTGAAGGACATCGCGCCGCCCCAGAGCAGCGGCGACCGCAGCAGCAGGGCGGAGAGGCTGGAAAGCTTCGACACCGGTTGAGACTCCCACGGCAAGGGCGACGACACGACGGTCCTCAGGCTGGAAGATCCGTCCTACCCCTCTCATCGTCATGGCTTGCGCAGCCGATTGAATCGAAACGACCGGCAACCGGGAAACGGCGAGTCGCCGCCGCGTGCCCGCGCAGCGGTGGCGACCCCGGGAGGCTGGGCAAGCCGCCGCGACGGTCTTGCCGCGTCTTCCGCCGCCCCCTAGCCTCCCGCCGCGGTCGGGCCGTCGCGCACCGGCCGGTCGCAGCCCCCCGGGAGGGATCACCGATGCCCGTCGACGACAGCCCATCGATCACGCCCGCGTCCACGCCGGGCCGAGCGGGGGCCTGGCAGCCAGGCTGGCTCCCCTGGTGCGCCGTGGCGGCGCTGGCCGCGTGGCTGATCTCCGGTGGCGAACTGGCCGCCCAGCGGACGGTCAGGGCCGGCGGCGAGTGGGCCGGTCTCTGGGCTTCCGACTCCCAGCTTGCCGACGGCCGCCGCCTGCTCCTGGTCGTCGACCCCGCCACGCGGCACGCGGCCGTCTACCACGTCGATCCGGATCGCGGCACCCTCACGCTCCGCAGCGCTCGCGACATCTCCTGGGACCTGATGGTGGAAGACTTCAACGCCCAGGAACCCAAGCCCGCGGCCCTGCGAAACCTCCTGCAGACGGGCGGCTCGCCTCCGGCTCCCGAGCGACCCGCACCGGGCCGCTGACCCCCGCGACCATGCCGGTCGTGACGGCGACGGCGGCTGCGCCGTCGATCGCGGCCACGGGTAGAATGCGGCGAGCGGTCGGTCGAAGACGATTACGGGCTCGTCTGGCCGGATCCGCGGCCGAAGGCACGCGAGGCACGCATGGCCGGAAAGTTTCTGACGCTCGAAGAAGCGGCGCGTCACCTCGGGGTCACCATCGAGGAGATCAATCGGCTCGTCGACCGCAAGCAGCTGTTTCCGATGCGGGACGGCGCCACGGTGAAGTTCAAGATCGACGAGATCGAGCGGGTCGCGGCGGATCGCGGCGACGACACCGGCGAAGGGAGCGGCCTGACGCTCGACCTGTCGTCGCCGTCGCTCGGGGGCCCCGCCTCCGGCATCGGCGGCCTCGACGAACCCCTCACGCTGGACGACGATCTCCAGCTCGGTGACGAGACCGAGTCGATCTTCAGCGACCCGGGTTCGAAGGCGGAACCCGCCTCCGGCACCGTGATCCCCGGCGGCGGCAAGCCGCTCGATGGCGGCAGCGCCCTGGCGAGCTCCGACCTCGACTTCGACTCGATCATCGCCGCGTCGTCGCCGTCGCTGCCGAAGCCCGCCGCCGCCGACTCGGGCGTGGCCGCCGGGTCGGGCACGCTCGCCATCGACCTTTCCAATCTCGGGTCGGGGCCGGCGGCGGGCTCCGGGCTCGGACTGTCGGGCCCGGCCCTCGGTGACCCGCTCGGCACCAGCGGCATCTCGCTCGAAGGCGACGACCTCGCCGCCTCGGGCATCGATCTTTCGGCACCCGGCCTCGGCGGCGGCTCTGGAATCGGCGGCTCGGCGATCGGCTCCGGGATCGGGGGCAGCGGCAGCCTCTCCGGAGACGCGTTCGAGCTCGGCGCCGACGGCGGCGACGACGACAGCGCGTCGGTCGTGATCGGCACCGAGGAAGGGGGCGATTCGAGCCTCTTCGGCCTGGCCGCCGACGACTCGTCCGAGTCGATCTCCATGACCGACTCGTCCTTCTCCCAGTCGGTGCCGGGCGACGACTTCGTCGATGCCGCGGGCGGGCAGGGGTTCAGCGGCCTGCAGATCACGGGCCTGGTGTGCACGGCGCTGCTGCTGCTCACCTGCTGCCTCGTGATGCTCGATCTCGCCTGGACCATCCCGGCCCCGGGCGGCAAGCCGGTTTCGAGCCCGCTTCTCAAGGCCCTGACCGACACCTTCGCCTGGAAGTGAGCGTCGCCGACGGACGCCCGGGCCGAGGCTGCTAGAATTCCGCGGATCGACTCTCGCCCCGCCCGCGGAATCCGCCCCGTTGCCTCGCCTCCCCCCCACGTCCCGCGCCCGCCCCCGGTCGGCCTGGCGCGACGCGCTCGCGATGTGGCTCGTGCTCGTCGCGTCGGCGGTCGCCGGCTGCCGACCGGCCGCCGAGGTGCGTCCCGACGACATCCGCTCCTACGTCGTTCCCAAGAACGCCGAACCCGTGCTGCTGGCCGCCGGCCCCGCTGCCGGGCCGTCCGCGGGAACCGGCGGCGGTGCCGCGGAGACCGCCCCCCTCCGCTACGAGGTTCCCGACGGCTGGACCGATGCGGGCGCGTCGGGCATGCGGCTGGCGACCCTGCTCATCGGCGCGCCGGAGGACAAGCGCGAGGTGACCGTGATCCCCGCGTCCGGCACCCTCGCGAGCAACGTGACGCGGTGGCAGAAGCAGCTCGACCCCGACGCCGACGCGGCGGCGGTCGATGCCAAGTCGTCCGCGGCGATCGCCGCCGCCGAGACGATCGACGTGGACGGCACGCCGGCGACCGTGGTCCTCCTCCGGGGCGGCGCCGACGACGGCGAGGCCATCCTCGGAGCGATGCTGCCCGTGGAGGATGCGGCCGCGCTGTTCGTGAAGTTTCGGGGCGGCGCCGAGGTCGCCCTCCGCGAGCGGGAACGGTTCTCGAGGTTCGTGTCGTCGCTCCGCTGGAAGAAGTGAGGCCGCCGCATGTCCGTGGCAACCCTGCACGCCGATGACCGACGCGAGCCGGCGCCGCTCTCGGGCGACCTGTTCGGCCTGCTCCGCGCCGCGGGCTCGCTGAAGATCACCGTGGTGATGTTCCTGGCGGCCACCTTCCTGCTGTTCGTCGGCACGCTGGCGCAGGACGAGAAAAACCTGCCGGACGTGAAGGCCGAATACTTCAACTGCTGGCTGGCGAAGATCCCGTTCGCCGACTTTCTCCCGGTGACGGTGTTCGGCGAGACGCACGTGCCGGGCTGGTTTCCTTTTCCGGGCGGGGCCACGATCGGGCTCGTGCTGCTGCTCAACCTGGTGGCCGCGAAGGCCACCCGCTTTCACGTCGCGGCCCACGGCCGGCGGCTGTTCTTGGGCTCCGTGATCTCGGTGCTCGGCGGCCTGCTCACGGCCGGCGTGATCCTCACCGGCCATCGCGCCGACGGCCTACAGGGGCGGCCCCCCGTCGACTACGACACAGTCTGGCGGATGGTACAGGTCGGTGGCGGCCTGCTGGCGGCGGCCCTTGCGGCGTCCGCGTGGCAGGCGCGGCGGCGCATGGTGGCGGGCACGCTCTGGGCGTCGGCCGCGGCGCTCGCCGCCGTCGTGGCCCTGACGGTCGTCGGGGGGGATGCGTGGCGGCTGAACGATCCGGGGCTGCGGATCATGTGGCAGCTGATCCAGTCGAGCGTGGCGGCCGTGGTCCTGCTCGCCGGCCTCGTGATGGTGTTCGGCCCGCGTGGCGGCAACGTGCTGATCCACGTGGCCGTCGGCCTGCTGATGGTCGGGCAGTTCCTGTTCGGCGACCGGCAGATCGAGGAGCGGGTGTCGCTCGTCGAGGGCCAGTCCACGAGCGTGGCCTACCGGACCGACGAGACGGAGCTCGTCGCGATCGACTCGTCCGATCCGGCGTCGGACCGCGTGGTCGGCATCTCGGGCCGGCTGCTGGCGGCCCGCGCCGGGGGCGCGGCGATCGCGGCGGAGGAGCTGCCCTTCGACGTCCGCGTGGTGCAGTGGCTGCAGAACTCCGGCGTGACGCGGGTCGGCCCGGTGGCCCCCAACCCCGCGACGGTCGGCCTCGGCCTCGGCTGGCTGGCGCAGGGCCGGCCGCCGGAAGGGGGCACGTCGTCGATGCCGAACGTCGCGTCGGCCTACGTGCAGCTCACCGAGCGGGGCACGGGCCGCGACCTCGGCACGCACCTCGTGTCGCAGTTCCTCAACGACCAGTCCCGGATCTTCATGGGGGGTGCGGGCGACGAGTTCGACACCGTGGAGGCCGGCGGCCGCAGCTGGCGGCTCGGGCTCCGCTTCCGCCGCACGGTCAAGCCCTACGCGATCCGCCTCGACGACGTGCGCCGCATCGACTACTCGGCGAGCGAGACGCCCCGCGACTATTCGTCGTACGTGACGTTCACCGACCTGGCCACGGGGGCGGAGCAGAAGGGGCGGATCTGGATGAACAATCCGGTCCGGTATCGCGGCGAGACCTTCTACCAGAGCCAGTATTCCACGGTGGACCTCGGCGCCGGGCAGGTGGGTGAGATGACCGGGCTGCAGGTCGTGGAGAACGCCGGCTGGCTCGTGCCCTACGTCGCCTGCGTGCTCGCCTTCTGGGGCATGCTCGCCCATTTCGGGCTCACGTTCGTGCGGTTCGCGGACCGTCACGAGCGGTCCACGGCGGCCGAGGCGGCGCGGCCGGTGCGTGGGGGACGCCTCGCGGCGGCGCTCGGGCTCGGCCTCGTCGCGCTGGCCGTGGTGCCGCGGCTCGTCGAGCGGCCGCTCGCCCCCGACGCGTTCGCCTGGCGGGCGGCCGGCACCCTGCCGGTGATGCACGAGGGCCGCGTCAAGCCGCTCGACACGGTCGCCCGCAACACGCTCCAGCTGCTGTCCAACCGCGTCACCGTCGCCATGCCGAAGGATGCGGCCGAGGGGCCGTCGGGCACCGTGCCGGCCACGCAGTGGCTGCTGGCCCTGATGGCCGGCCGCGACTGGGCGGAACGCGCGCCCGTGTTCCGCATCGACGCCTTCGAGGTGCTCGACCTGTTCGACGTCACCCGCCGCCAGGGCCATCGCTACTCCGCCGCCGAGCTCGCCAAGGGCCGCGAGGCGCTGCGGGCCCAGGCGAGGGCCGCCCGCGAGACGCCGGCCGAGAAGCGGACCTTCGTGCAGAAGAAGGTGCTCGAGCTGGAGCAGAAGCTGATGGCCTACGACCTCGTGCGGTTCGCCTACGACACGCCGGCGATGCCCCGGCCGTCGGGCGAGGGCGACGCCGCCCGCCGCGAACTCGTCGAGCAGGTCCGCAGGCTCGTGCAGACCGCGCGGATGATCGACGACAACAATCCCCCGGCCGTGATCCCGCCGCTCGAGGCCGCCGACGGCGGCGAGGCCCCGACCGCCCCGGGCCCCTCGTCCTCGTGGCAGGCCCTCTATCCGGCGCTCGTCGGCGCGATCATGGGGAGGATGCTCGACGGCCGCGAGGGTCAGCCGGCCTTCCGGCTCAACCCGGCTGTGCTGCCGTTCACCGATCTGCTCGCCAAGGTGGACGGGCCGGCCGGCGACTTCAACGCCGCCGTGACCACCTACGGCCGTGCGATCGCCGACCTGCCGGCGGTCAAGGAGACGGCGGACAAGGCGGCGTTCGAATCCTGGCTCAACGCCTTCAACCCCACCGACACCGCGAAGTGGCTCTACGTGTTCGCCGCCGTGCTCTGCTTCGCGAGCTTCCTCGTGGGCCAGCCGCGGCTCAACGGCTTCATCTGGTGGATGCTGGCGGGCACGCTCGTGCTGCACACGTTCGCGCTCGGCGCCCGGATCTACCTCACGGGCAGGCCGCCGGTCGTCAACCTCTACTCGTCGGCCGTGTTCATCGGCTGGGCATGCGTGCTCGCCGGCCTCGCCCTCGAGCGGCTCCACCGGCTCGGCATCGGCAACCTCGTGGCCGCGATCTCCGGCGGCCTGACGCTGATGGTCGCCTACGGCCTCGACTCCGGCGACACGATGCACGTGCTCCAGGCCGTGCTCGACACGCAGTTCTGGCTCTCCACCCACGTGGTCACCGTCACGCTGGGCTACGGGGCCACGTTCCTCGCCGGCCTGCTCGGCACGTGCTCGATCGTCCACGCCTGCTGGACGCGGCTCGCAGGCCGCTCCCCCGCCGCCCCGGGGTTCCGCGACGTACAGGACCGGCTCCACCGCATGACCTACGGCGTGGTCTGCTTCGCGCTGTTCTTCAGCTTCATCGGCACCGTGCTGGGCGGGCTCTGGGCCGACGACTCGTGGGGGCGATTCTGGGGCTGGGATCCGAAGGAGAACGGCGCCCTGATGATCGTGCTCTGGAACGCCGCCGTGCTCCACGCCCGCTGGGACCGCTGGATCGGCCCCCGCGGATTCGCGCTCTTTACGATCGGCGGCAACATCGTGACGGCCTGGAGCTGGTTCGGCACCAACCAGCTCGGCATCGGCCTGCACAGCTACGGCTTCACCAGCGGCGTGCTGCTCCTGCTGGCCTGCTACGTCGCCAGTCAGATCGTCCTGATCGCCGCGGGCCTGGCGTTCACGGCCACCACCCCCGTCACGGCACCGGCCGCCAGCGGCCGCCGCTGAACCGCGTGATCACGAGCCGAGCCGCGTCGGCCTCCACGGCGATCGCCCCGTCGCGGGCGGTCGTGAGCACGGCGGCGGCATCCGACGCGACGGCATAGGCCGAGCGCACCAGCGGCCACGACCGGCTTTCGGCACCGCTCACCACCACGACCCGCGGCCGCGTCGCGGCGGCGATGTCGGGCGGCAGGCTCGTGGCGCTGCCGTGATGCGGCGCCAGCAGCACGTCGCAGGTGTCGGGATCGGCCGCGACGAACCGTTCCGCCGCCGCCCCCTCGAGGTCGCCGGTCAGGAGCCAGCGGCGGCCTGCCGCCTCCACCGCCAGCACCACGCTCGCCTCGTTGTCACTGCCCGACGGCGGCCCCGGCGGCGGATGGAGAACCCGCACGCGGCAGTGCGCGTCGACCGCGAACGAGTCGCCCGCCTGCACCCGGCGGAGCCGAATCCCGCGGCGCCGGATCTCGGCCACCACGCCGCGGGCGGCGGGGGCGTCGCTGGCGAGAAACGCATCGGTGACCACGACCTCGCCCACGACGAACCGCTCCAGGAGCTCCGGCACGGCGTTGAAGTGGTCGGCGTCGGCATGGGAGATGACGAGATGGTCGATCGTCCGCGTGCGGCCGCTCCAGAGCACCGCCGACAGCGACCGTCGGGCCGCGGCGGCGGCCCCGAGCCGGCCGGCGTCGAACACGAGCGTGCGGCCGGACGACGTGGTGAACACGATGCCGCATCCGTGCCCCACGGCTGCCACCACTCCCCGCAGGCCGGCCGGGCGACCGGCACCGATCGCCGCCGCTTCCGCGACGAGCCCCACGCCGCACCACGCGACCACGACCACCGCCCACGTCCGCAGCCTGCGGAGCGCCTCCGGCCGAAACCACAGCAGCGTGGCGAGCAGCGCGGCATACCAGCCGGCGACCCACCAGTCCGGCGGGCCGGCCACCCACCAGGAGCCGCCGGGAATCCGCGCCGACCAGTACACCGCCGCCGAAATGCAGGCGAGCATCCCGTCGCAGGCCGCGCCGCACCAGCCCGCCAGCGTCGTCGACACGCACGAGGCCACGAGGCAGAGAAATCCCCAGCCCATGGCGAGCGCGACCAGGGGCGCCACCAGCACGTTGACGACCAGGCCGATCGGGCTCACCACGTGGAACCGCGACGCGACCAGCGGTGCCGTGACGATCCACACCGCGGCCCCGGCGAGAAACGCCGCGTGGCACTCCCGGGCGCACCGCCGCGCCAGCCGCTCGGCCCGCGACCGGCTCCGGTCGATGAGCCGCTCGATCGGGTCGGCGGTGCGCCGCGACGCCCCGAGCATCGAGGCCGCGCCCACGAGCACGCCGGTCGAGAGAAACGAGAGCTGCGTGCCCGAGGAGAGCACGTCGGCCGGCCGCAGCGCCAGCACGACGATCGCCGCGACGGCCAGGGCGTTGATCGCGGGCGAGCGGCGGCCGACCGCGGCCGCCAGGCACGACAGCCAGACGAGCAGCGTGGCCCGCAGCACCGGTGTCTCCGCCCGCACGAGCAGCATGTAGGCCCCGGTCACCGCCGCGACGAGCACCAGGGCCCAGCCCCTCGGCAGCGTCAAGGCCCGCACCGCCGCGAACAGCGCGATCGCCAGCAGGCCCACGTGCAGCCCGGAGATCGACAGGATGTGGACGGTGCCGGTGGTCAGGAAGTCGTCGGCCGCGGC
>JBIIMU010000454.1:0-2763 GCA_044337845.1 Pirellulales bacterium
GCACGGATCGCCGAGATCGTCCGGGTCGCCGAGCATCCCGATGATCCGCTCGTAGTGCCGCCGTTCCGCGTCGGGGTCGGTCCACGGCCAGGGCCGCAGCACGAGCCACCACGCCCCCGCCAGCACCGCCGTGAGCAGCACGCCGGCCCCGAGACTGCCGACGAGCGCCCGCCGGCGGGCGGTGCGGGCTCGCCGCTCGCGGGCCGCCCGGCTCGCCGCCTCCACCGTGGTGAACGTGGATCCGCCCAGCGACCGCCCCTGCGTGGCGGCGGACCGCTCGCTGCCGAACTCGTCGGCCACCGTGGTGGCCTGCTCGGCCGCCGGACGGCCGGGCGCCGGCGGCTCGGGAGCCGGCATGGCGACCGTGGCCGCGACCGCATCGGCCCGGGCCGGCGCATCGCCGACGGTCGGCGGTGCGGTCGCGGGCGGGGCGGCCGGGACCGCCAGCGCGGCGAGCAACCGCATCAGCACCGTGGCATTCGCGGGCCTCGACTCCGGGGGCTTGGCGAGCAGCCGCTCGAGCAGGTCGGCGAGCGGCGGCGGCACGTCGGCGACGAGGGTCGTGATCCGGGGGGGCCGCCGCGTCTTCTGATGCTCCACGACCTCCGCCACACCGCCCTGGAACGGCGGCCGGCCGGTGAGCATCGCGAACATCACCAGGCCCAGGCTGTAGAGATCGGCCCGGTGGTCGACGACCATCCCGGCGGCCTGTTCGGGGGCCATGTACTCCGGCGTGCCGACCACGATGCCGGCGCGGGTGTGGCCGGTGTCGCCGAACAGCTTCGCGATCCCGAAGTCGGTGAGCTTGACGTGGAACCCACCGCCGGCGGCGGGCGGAAACATCAGGTTCGCCGGCTTGAGGTCCCGATGCACGACGCCCTGATCGTGCGCCGACTTCAGCGCGGAGAGGATCTCGTTGGCGATGGCCACGGTCTCCCGCCACGTGAATCGCCGCCCCGAACGGAGGAGCTCATCGAGCGTCCGCCCCGGCACGAACTCCATGGCGAAGAAGGGCAGCCCGTCCTCCTCGCCGAAGCCGATCATCCGGGCGATCCCGGGATGCCGCAGCCGCATGAGCAGGTCGATTTCCGAGCGAAACCGCCGCCGGATCCCGTCGTCCTCGGCGAGGTGGACGGGAAGTGTCTTGACGGCGACGTGCTCGCCCCCCGGGCCGGTGGCCTCGTAGACGGCCCCCATGCCTCCCTGGCCGAGAAGCCGAATCACCCGGTACGGGCCGAAGGTGGAGCGCTGCATGGCTGAAGCGGCTCGGGGGCGGGGCGCGTGCGTCGGCTCGCCAGCCTATCCCTGGCCGCCGGGAGCCGCCAGCCGCCCGAACCCGTACACTGCTTCCAGGGGCAGATGCAGGAAGGGCCGACCCGATGGCCAACGATCGCCGCGCGCCGACCGACGAGCAGCCTCCTCCGGAGATCGAGGACCGCCGCGCCCTGCGGTGGATTCTCGACCGCGATTCCGCCGCGGCGTTCCCCACGCTGCCGTACTCCAAGGAAGACCTGCACGACTTCCGGCCGCTGCTCCGGCCCCCGGTGCCCGTGATCACCGCCCTCGACGACGGCTCCACCGACCGCGGCGAGTCGGTGCGGATGCGGGGCGAGACCTTCACGATCGGCCGCACCGCGGGCGACTTCGTGATCCCCAACGACCCGGCGATCTCCGGACTGCACGCCGAGATCCGGCGGATCCCGTGGAAGGGAAGCTACCAGTGGCAGCTCGTCGACCTCGGGAGCGTGAATGGCACCTTCGTCCGCTGCACGAAGGCCGTCCTCCACGCCGAGGCGCTCGTGATCCTCGGCGCCCGCAGGTTCCGGCTCCGCAATCCGCTGGTCGCGCATCGCGACGGGGCGCGCTCGCCCGCCACGCGGCTCTTCGACGCGGCGACCCTCCCGCGGACCGTCTGGCCCGTGCTGGTCGAGGCGGCCCAGCGGTCTCCGGGGATCGAGGTGCCCCTCAAGGCCGACTCGGTGTCGATCGGCCGCACCGGCGGCGGCGCCGATCTCCAGCTCGACGACCCGCTCGTCGCCGATCGGCACGCGCAGCTCGAGCGGCAGCGGGACGGATCGTGGCTGATCGTGGCGGAGACCACCCGCAACGGCGTCTGGGTGTCGACGACCACCGTCACGCTCACCGTGCACTGCCACTTCCGCTGCGGCGAGCAGCTGTTCCGCTTCGAGATCCCCTGACCGCCGCCCGGCGGATCGCGGCTACGGCACGCGGGCGATCACGCAGGTGAGGTACTCGCCCTCGAGGCAGCTGGCGCTCACCGGATGGTCCGGGGCGGCGCCGCGGCTCTCCAGGATCTGGATCGGCCGGCCGGCCCGCTGGGCCACGCCCGCGAGCATCCGGTGAAAGTCGTCGCGGGTCACCGAGCCCGAGCAGGAGCAGGTGACGAGGATCCCACCGGGCTCGAGCAGCCCCACGGCCACGCGGTTGATCCGGTGGTAGGCCCGCAGGGCGTCGTCGGCCGCGGCCCGGCTGCGGGCGAACTTCGGCGGGTCGAGCACGATCATCCCGAACCGCTCGCCGGCGGCGGCGAGCGCATCGAGCTTGTCGAACGCGTCGGACTCCTCCGCCGTCACGGTGGTGGCGGCGTTGAGCTCGGCGTTGGCCCGCGCCAGGGCCACCGCGCGGCCGCTGGCATCGACCGCCAACACGCTCCGCGCGCCGCCGGACACGGCGCACGCCACCGCGAAGCCGCCCGAGTAGCAGAACATGTCGAGCACCCGCCGGCCGCGGGCATGGCGGGCG
>JBIIMU010000455.1:0-2759 GCA_044337845.1 Pirellulales bacterium
CTCCGCCGGGCTGACCGCAGCGGGGGTCCGCCGGCTGGCTACACTCATGGGGTGTCATTGATGCCAGGTCTCAGGTCTGCGGAGAGGTCGAAGGCGATGAAATGCGTCGCGGTCCACAGCGTGCTCCTCCTCGGCTGCCTGATCGCCGTCCCCTGCCGCGCCGAGGAGGCCCCGACCGCTGCCGCGTCGCGCCGGCCCGTGCCCCGCGCCGAGCAGTCGGCCGAGCAGCGGGCCGCCCGGGCTGCCGAGCTTCGCAAAATCTACGCCGGCGACCCGGCCACGTGGCCGGCGCCGCACGTCGACCCCGACGTCGTCTGGCGGGAGATCGGGCTGCTACCCGCCGTGGACCATCCGGCCGCCAATCCGCATTCGGAGTCGAAGGAACGACTCGGTCGGGCGCTGTTCTTCGACCCGCGGCTCTCGGGCAGCGGCCAGATCGCATGCGCCTCGTGCCATGACCCGGATCTCGGCTGGGCCGACGGCCGCACCACGAGTTTCGGTCATTCGCGAAAGCATCTCGCCCGCAACGCGCCCACGATCCGCAACACCGCCTTCCAAACCCACCTCTTCTGGGATGGGCGGGCCGATTCGCTCGAGGAGCAGGCGCGGCAGGTGCTCCTGAATCAGGACGAGATGCGGTCGGGCCCCGAGCACGTCGTCGCCCTGCTCACGTCCGAGCCCGGCTACGCGGCGCTCTGGCGGGCTGCCTACGGCGACGAGCAGGTGTCGATCGATCGGGCCGCCGAGGCGATCGCCTGCTTCGAACGCACCGTCGTCGGCGGCGGATCGAAGTTCGACGCCTTCCTGAAAGGCAACGCGGCCGTCCTCCCGGATGCCGCCATCCTCGGCCTCGACCTGTTCCGCCGCGACGCCCGCTGCATGAACTGCCACCATGGCCCCGCCTTCTCCGACGGGGGCTTCCACGACCTCGGGCTCTCCAACTACGGCAGGCCGTTCGAGGATCTCGGTCGGGGACAGGTCACCGGTGTGCCCACCGACACGGGCAAGTTCCGCACGCCGAGCCTCCGCGACGCCACGGCCACACCGCCGCTGATGCACAATGGCCTGTTCGAACTCGACGTCGCGCTCACGCTCTACAACGCCGGCATGCCCACCCCGCAGCGGAAGCAGAGCCAGGCCGACGACCCGAGGTTCCCCGTGAAGTCACCCCATCTCAAGCCGTTGGGGCTGAACAAGCAGGATCTCGGCGACCTGACGGCCTTTCTGCAGAGCCTCGAGGAGCCGCGGCGGAGGATCCGTCCGCCGGAGATTCCCGGGCTCCATCCGGCCCCCCAGGCTCAGGCCCGCTGACCGCGGCGGCGACGGACGAGCCGCCGGCTCACGCCACCCAGGACAACCGCTCCGATGCCCAACAGCGCCACGCTCGACGGCTCGGGCACGACCACCGGCGACATCGCGACGCCGCGAAACAGGTAGTTGGTCGGCGCGGTTGCCAGCACGCTGAAGCTGGGAGCCGCGGTGCCGCTGAGGGTGTCGAGCAGCTTGACGAGCTGGGTTTGGCCGGATTCGACCGCGGTGATGCCGTAGAGCTCGACCGCGCCGCTGCCGACGTCGGTGACGCCCGCCAGGGCCCGCACGCCGGTGGCTCCCGCGGGCAGGGCAAGCCAGGTCTTCGTCCAGGTCGTCCCGCTCAGCAGCCACTTCGTGATTCCGCCCGTTGCCGGCGCGGTCGTGTCGTCGTCGCCCACGTAGAGCGTCGAGGCGTCGGCGAAGTAGAAGTCGTACGCGCTATCAAGCAGGCCCGCGTTGCCCGTGCCGCTGCCGACGATGAGGGAACCAAGCTGATTGGCCGTCGTCGGCAGACCCGTGCCCACATTGAACACGCCGCGGAAGCTGACCGCGCTGGTGCCCGAACCGACACCCACCCCCGACGATCCGTAGAGCTGGCCGTTGAAAATGTTGACGACGCGGGAGTTGAAGGGGACGGGGGCCGGCTGGCCCACGGTGGTCGCGCTGGCACCAGTGCCCTGCGCCAGGGCCCCGCCGCTCGAGGTGCCGCCGAGCGTGAGGTAGCGGATGCCGCCGGTGCTACCGCTGCCGGTGTCTCCGCTCCACCAGAAGTCGGTGCCGGTGGTCGTGACCACGGATCGCGGAGTGGTGCCCCGGGCGCTGAACCGCGTCGAGGAATCCACCACACCCGCAGCGTCCACCCGGGCGATCGTGCGGTCCGGGAACAGCGAGTTGCCGAAGACGCTGCCCGGCGTGCCGGCGGGCGTGGCCGCCCCCGTCATCGTCAAATAGTTTCCATCGACCGACCGCTTGAGAAACCCGAAGGAGGTCGACGTCATGCCGCCGGTGATGGCGTAGTTGGCCCCGGCATCGACCGTGGGAAGAGTGACCGAAGCCCCGGTGAGGCTGCCGTTCGTGGTGTACTCGGTGAGCGTGATCGGCACCGCCACGGTGCCGGTCGTGATCGTGGTCGTGCCGTCACCCACGAGCGAAACCACGACGTTGCCGAAGGAGAACGGCGCCGCATCGGCCCCCGAGCCTGCCACGAGCGCGGAAGCGATGAGAACGAGACCAAGGCCGGCACGGGAGATTCGCATGGGATGGGCTGCTCGAGAGAGGGGTGTGTGCCGCGGTCAGGCGAACGCGGCCGATTTTTTCCTGCACTTTGGCCTGCAAACTGCATACCGAACCCTCGCGGTCGGCGACCAGTCGCCCCAGAGCACGGTTTTTCAGCAGTGTTTGGTGTCACGCCCGTGCACGGGGGTCAGGGGGGAGGTATGCTCCATTCG
>JBIIMU010000456.1:0-2751 GCA_044337845.1 Pirellulales bacterium
GGCCCGCGGCGCCATCGGCAATCCGTGGATCTTCCGGCAGACGCTCGCCCTCCTCGCCGGCGACCCACCGCTGCCGCCGCCCACCATCCACGAGCAGCGGGAGGTGCTCCGCGAGCACTGGGCGCTCTCGATGGAGCTCCACGGCGAGCAGGTCGCCGGCCGCAGCATGCGGAAGTTCGCCATCAAGTATGCCCGCGTCCACCCCGAGCCGCTGGCCGTCCGCGATGCCTTCATCGGCGTGAAGGTGAACGCCGACTGGCAGGCGGTGCTCGACCGCTTCTACGCGGTGGACGGCCCGGGCCGCGACCCGTCGGCCGACGTCGACGAGGTGTCGTCGTGCGAGGAATCCTGAGCGCCGAGCGCCGCCCGGCACGCGTCGCGCATCACGCCCGCCTCGATCCAGCGACCGAGCGCCCAGGCCGCCGCCTCGCGGACGACCGGGTCGGCGTCGCGAGCCGCCGCCGCGAGCGCGGCGAAGCTCGGCGGGTGGGGACGGTTGCCGAGGGCGATCGCCGCCGACCGCAGCAGGCCCGTCCGCTTCGCCCGCGTGACCGCCGAGCCACGGAACCGACGGCGGAATCCCTCGTCATCCAGTTCGAGCAGGTCCGCGAGCGCGAGCGTCGCGGCGCCGTCGCGGGGCTGGAGCGTGGGCTCGCTCGAGCCCGGCGCGTGCCGATTCCAGGGACAGACCTCCTGGCAGACGTCGCATCCGAACACCCAGTCGCCCATGCCGGCGCGGAGGTCGGCCGGGATCGGTGAGCGGCTCTCCACGGTCAGCGCGCTGGTGCAGCGGGCGGCGTCCAGCACGCCGGGCTCGGCAAACGCGTCGGTCGGGCAGGCCTCGAGGCAGGCGGTGCAGGTGCCGCAGTGGTCGGTTTCGAGCGGGGTGTCGGCCGGCAGCGGCACGTCGGTCACGAAGGCGGTGAGCAGAAACCAGCTCCCGGCCGTGGGGCTGATCAGCATCGCGTTCTTGCCGATCCAGCCGAGCCCGGCCGCCTGCGCGAAGTCGCGCTCGGCGATCGGCGCGGAGTCGACCACGCCCCTGGTCCGGCAGCCCGGCACCCGCGCCTCGAGCCACGCCGAGAGCGCGTTGACCCGCGCCCGCAGCAGGTCGTGGTAGTCGTCGCCCCAGGCGTAGCGGGCCACCCTGCCCCGCCCCGGCGGGCACGGGCCCGTGGCGGGCAGCGTGGCATGATCGGTCGCGAGCATCACCACGCTCGCCGCCCCTTCCAGGAGCGCCGCCGCCGACCGCCGCAGCGGCTCGTGCCGCTCGAGCCACCCCTGCATCGGCCCCGCCAGCCCGCGGGCGAGCCAGCCCCGAAACGCCTCGTGATGCGGCGGCTCGAGGACCGCCGTGATCCCCACGCGTGAGAACCCGAGCCGCAGGGCCTCGGCCCGCAGTTCCGCCGCGACGGCCTGCGCATCGACCGCTGACGAGGCTGGGTGCATGGACCGGCCAAACTGGGCAAGACGCGGCCGTGGGCCGGGCGGAACTGCTCTGGACCCACGGCCCAGACTCGCTACTCTCCCGCCCTCCCATTGTCCCACGCGGCGGCGGGATTCCAACTCATTCCCACGTGGAGTGCCAGACGTGTCGACATCCCCATGCCTCCGACACCCGGCCCGCGGCTCGTCGTTCTCCGTGCTGGCCGGCCTCGCGCTGGCGACGACGTTCGGCTGCCAGACGCCGCAGAACGCGACCGTCGCGCCGCCCGCCACCGGCATGATCGGCCAGCCGGCCTCCTACGGCAGCTGGGCCACGCCACCGCAGGGCGCGGCCTACCCGCCCACCATCAGCGCGCCGCCGCTGCCGGCAGCCGCCACCGCGCCGCCGCCGATGCCCGGCCCGGCCACGCAATGGCAGGCCGCCGCCCCGACGCTCCCCGCCGCGCCCGCCGGCAACTCCTGGTCGTGGTCGCAGCCGTCCGGCGCCGCCCCGCCGACGGTCCAGCAGTATGGCAACCAGCTCCAGGCCCAGGCCGGCCAGACGCAGCAGAGCATGACCGCGCAGGCGCAGCAGTATGCCAACCAGATGCAGGGCCAGGCCCAGCAGTACGCCAACCAGATGCAGGGGCAGGCGCAGCAGTACGCCAACCAGGCCCAGCAGTACGCCAACCAGCAGATGCAGCAGGCCAACACCCAGGCCCAGGGGGCGATCAACCAGTACGGCCAGCAGCTCCAGCAGGCCATACCGCAGGCGCAGCAGCAGGTCACCGCCCAGATGCCGACCGCACAGCCCGCGGCGGCGTCGTGGAATCCCTTCACGGTGCCGGCCCAATCGCTGCCGCCGGCCCGGGCCACCCCCACGACCATGGTTCCCCGCTACTGACGACCGCCCCCGCCGGACCGCATGCCGGGGTAGGATGGACGCTCCCTCGTGGTGCTCCGTCCATGTTTCGCTGGCTCGGTGGACTCGCCCCCGGTCGCCCTCCCGCCATCACGGCCGCCACGTGGCGGCAGGTGCGGGCGATCGACGCGCTCGCGCCCCAGATGGAGTCGCTCGACGACGTCGCCCTCAAGCGTCTCGGGCGGTCGCTGTCCTACCGGGCGAAGGCGGGCGAACCGCTCGAGTCGCTGCTGGTGGAGTCGTTCGCGGCCACCCGTGAGGCCGGCCGCCGGCGGCTCTCGATGCGGCACTACGATGTCCAGCTCCTCGCCGGCTCCGCGCTCGTCAAGGGCGCGATCGCCGAGATGCAGACGGGCGAGGGCAAGACGCTCGTGGCCACGCTTCCCCTGGTGCTCTACGCGCTG
>JBIIMU010000049.1:0-10765 GCA_044337845.1 Pirellulales bacterium
TGCCGTCGAGTTTGCCGCGGTGCGCGAGGCCGCGGGTCCAGGCGAAGATCGAGGCGATCGGATTGGTGCTCGTGGGCTTGCCCTGCTGGTGCTGGCGGTAGTGCCGCGTGACGGTGCCGTGGGCCGCCTCGGCCTCCACCGTCTTGCCGTCCGGCGTCATCAAGACGCTCGTCATCAGGCCGAGCGAGCCGAAGCCCTGGGCCACGATGTCGCTCTGCACGTCGCCGTCGTAGTTCTTGCAGGCCCAGACGTAGCCCCCTTCCCACTTGAGGGCCGAGGCCACCATGTCGTCGATCAGCCGGTGCTCGTACGTGAGCCCCTTGGCGGCGAACTCCGTCTTGAACTCGGCGTCGAAGATCTCCTGGAAGATGTCCTTGAAGCGGCCGTCGTAGGCCTTGAGGATCGTGTTCTTCGTGGAGAGGTAGACGGGGAAGCTGCGGGCCAGGCCGTAGCGGAAGCTCGCCCGGGCGAAGTCGCGGATCGAGTCGTCGAGGTTGTACATCGCCATGGCCACGCCCGGCGACGGAAACTCGAACACCTTCATCTCCATCGGCTTCGAGCCGTCGGCCGGCGTGAAGGTGAGCGTGAGCGTGCCCGGGCCGGGGATCTTCACGTCGGTGGCGCGATACTGATCGCCGAACGCATGGCGGCCCACCACGATCGGCTTCGTCCAGCCGGGCACCAGCCGCGGGATGTTCTTGATGATGATCGGCTCGCGGAAGATCACGCCGCCGAGGATGTTGCGGATCGTGCCGTTGGGGCTCTTCCACATCTGCTTGAGGTTGAACTCCTTGACCCGCGCCTCGTCGGGCGTGATCGTGGCGCACTTCACGCCCACGCCGCATTCCTTGATGGCGTGGGCCGCGTCGATCGTCACCTGGTCGCCGGTGGCGTCGCGATGCTCCATCGAAAGGTCGTAGTAGCGAATCTCGAGATCGAGGTAGGGCAGGATCAGCTTGTCCTTGATGAACTGCCAGATGATCCGCGTCATCTCGTCGCCGTCGAGATCGACGACCGGGCCCTGGACCTTGATCTTCGCTGCCATGCTCGCGCGCTCCTGCGGGGGGGATGGGTGGCGATGTTGTACCAATCAGCCGCCGGCGACCAAGGCCGCGAGAATCTCGGCGGCGGTGCCGACCTGGGCGAGGTCGATCCACTCGTCGGCCGTGTGGGCCTGGGCGATCGAGCCGGGGCCGAACACCACGCTCGGCACGCCGGCCGCGGTGAAGATGCTGGCGTTGGTGCCGTAGCGGGCCGCGGTGCGGGCGGCCGTCGCGCCGCGGTCACGGGCGGCGGCGACGAGCTGCTCCACCCAGGCCGCCGCCTTGGGATCCCCCGTGGCGTCGGCGAGGCCCGCGCTCTCGAGGAACGGCTCGTCGTGCTCGATCCGCGCGTCGCCGCAGGCGGCCGTGATCCGGGCGATCGCCTCGGCCCGGGCCTCGTGCGGCGACTCGCCCGGCAGCACCCGTCGCTCCACCTCGAGCACGGTGAGATCCGGCACGAGGTTCACGCCGGCGCCGCCCCGGATCGTGCCGAGATTGAGCGTGGGGGGGCCGCAGGGATGGTCGGCGTGCCGCGTGAGCAGGTCGCAGGCGAGCGCCTCGAGCGCGAGGATCACGCGGCCGGCGGGATAGATGGCATTCGACCCCTGCTCCGGAAACGCGCTGTGGCAGGCGCGGCCGTGCACGCGGATCCGCCAGCGGATCGCCCCCTTGTGCTGCATCACGAGGTCGAGCCCGGTGGGCTCCGCCACGATCGCCAGCGCCGGCTTGCGGCCGAGCACCTTGCGGGCGGCGGCATCGGTGGCCGGGGCGGTGGCAACGGGCGACTGCCAGAGCCGAGCGACCGCCCGGGCGCCGGAAAAGCCGAACTCCTCGTTGACGGTCGCCGAGAAGACGATCGTGGCCGCCCGCTCGCCGCGGTGGGTCAGCAGCCGCTCGATCGCCGCCACCATCGCCGCCATGCCCCCCTTCACGTCGCAGGTGCCGCGGCCATACATCCGGCCGTCCTGCACGACCGGCACGAACGGCTCGATCGTCATGTTCTCCACCGGCACCGTGTCTTGGTGGGCATCCCAGAGGAGCACGGGCGCCCTGGGCACCGTCGCCTCGAGCCGGCAGAGCACGTTGTCGCGGCCCGGCGACACCGGCTGCCGGGCCCACGCGAGGCCCAGCGACGTGAACCGCTGCACGAGGAAGTCGGCGACGCGGCCTTCGAGATACTCGGGGCCCGAGACGTCGCGGCCCATCGGATTGACGCTCGGGCGGCGAACCAGATCGGCGAGCAGGGGAACATGGCCCGTCATGGCGGGCCACCCTACCAAACAATCCGTCGAGCCGCTTTCCCGGCCCTGCCGGCGTGGTAAAATCCGGCTCCCTGTTCCCATCCCCTTCCGGTGAGCCATGCCGACGTCATCGCGGTCCAGCCGACTCGTCCACTCCGCGATCCTCGTCGTGATCGCGGTCGCGTCTCCGGCCGTCCGTGCCGCCGACGCCGCCGCCGATGCCGACGCGATCCGCGCGGCGAGCGCCGCCTACAAGCAGGCCCTCGAGCGGGGCGACGGCAAGGCATTGGCCGCGATCTGGACCGCCGACGGCGACATCATCGACGCCACCGGCAACGTCCTGAAGGGGCGCGAGACCGTCGCGGTGCTCGAGCCCGCGCCGGCGGCCGCGGCCCAGGGCGGCACGCCGTCGTTCCGGATCACCGAGACGTCGCTGCGGTTCCTCGAACCCGACGTCGCGATCGAGGACGGGGCGGTCGAGGTCGTCCCGCCCGGCAGCTCGGCGGTGGAGAAGGGTCGATTCTCGGCCGTGTGGGTGCGGCGGGACGGCGGCTGGAAGCTGGCGGTGCTCCGCGAGGCCCGCGGCGCGACGCCGGCGGGCGCCGAGACGCTCGCCGACCTCGCCTGGATGGTGGGCGACTGGACGGCGGTCGACGACGGCGACGCCTCCCCGGCGTCGGCCAAGCCGACCATCGAACTGAGCGTCCGCTGGAACCCGACCAAGACGTTCCTCCTCCGCGACATGAAGATCACCCCGCCCGGCGCCGCGGCCGACGCGGCGATCCACGTGACCCAGCGGATCGGCTGGGATCCGCTCTCGAAGGGCATCCGCTCGTGGGTGTTCAGCTCCGACGGTGGCCATGGCGAGGCCGCCTGGTCGCGGGACGAGGGCTCCTGGGTGGCCCGCACCACGGCCGTGCTCCCCGACGGCACCCAGACGTCGTCGCTCAACATCTATTCGTACGATGGCAAGGATCGCTGCGTCTGGCGTTCGCTCCCCACGCACGTGGGCGGCGAGCACATGCCGCAGGTCAACATGACTCTTGTCCGCAAGCCCGGCACCGGAACCACCGAGGGGGCTCGCTAGAGCCCGGACGCATCATGCTCACGAACCTGTCTCCGCTCCGCGTTCGCATCGGGATGGCCGCCCTGCTGGCCACCGGTCTGGCGATCCCGTCCACGCCGGCCGCCGGCCAGCCGGCCGCGGCGCAGCCCGCCGCGCAGCCCGCAGCCGCCAAGGCCGACGACGACGGCGACCTCGCCCGCAAGGCGGAGATCATGAACAGCGCCCGCTGGCGGCGGGCGATCTTCGAACTCGGCGAATGGCTCTCCACGCAGCAGATCTATTCGCCGCAGGAGGTTCGCAACATCAAGGCCGACTTCAACCGCCGGGTGGCGGCGATGTCGTCGTTCGAGCTCGAGTACCTGCTCGAGGATCTCGACGCGAAGTTCAAGATCCTCGACACGGCCGAGGCCAAGGACGCGCGGCAGTGGGTCGGCCAGTATCTGTCGGTGATGTCCGACCAGAAGCGGTCGGAGGTGCTCAAGGACGTGCCCAACGTCGTGCAGATGACCAGCGCCCAGCTGCAGCAGGAGATCGCCAAGATCGAGCAGATGCGGGCGTCGCTCGCCCAGCGGCAGGTGGCCGCCGACCAGAGCCGCCAGCAGATGGTGGACATGGCCCAGGCCGCGCGGCAGGCCACGGCGGCGGCCTCCAATGCGGCGGCCTCGCGGGCGGCCGCCGGCGCGGCGTTTTCGCCCTACCGTGGCCAGAGTCAGGGCGGCGGCAAGCCGCCCTTCTCCGACGTGCAGGGCTCGGGCATGAGCGTCGGTGTCGGGCCGTTCGGGGCCTACGCGAACTTCAACGTCGGCAACTTCTGAACGCCTCCTGAGCCGCCGCCGCCCGCCGCGGCCGGCAAGCCGGGCAATCTGCCCAAGAGCGGCAGCCACCTTGGGGCCGCGTGCCGCGTCCATTCGAGGCGTACGCCGCCGACACGGGCTGTCCTCGGACGGGGCGGCGCGGTACTTCTCCCCCCCAGCCCCGGATCTCGGGGCGGCCGCCCCGGCACCGCGCGACACCATGCCCACGCCCCGTCCTTCGCTCCTCGCCGCGAGTCCGCCTGCCGTGGCGCCGGTGCGGGCTGCGGGCCCGCGGCCGCGATTCTCGGTGATGGTTCCGGCCTGCGAGCCCGACGACAAGCTCCTGGCCGCGCTCGAGTCGGTGCTCCGCCAGGCCCCCGGGCCCGAGCGGATGCAGATCGCGGTGGTGGACGACGCCTCCCAGAACGTCGACGTGCAGCGGCTCATCCGCACCGTCGACCGCACCGGCCGCGTCGAGTTCGCCGTCAACGGGCGGCGGCTGGGCCTGAGCGGCAACTGGAATCGCGCGATCGACCTGGCGCGGGGCGAACTGGTGCACCTGCTGCACCAGGACGACGCCGTGCACGCCGGCTTCTACGCGCGGATCGATCGGGGGTTCGTCGCGGAGCCTCACATCGGCATGGCCTTCTGCCGCAGCCGGATCATCGACGACGACGGCCGGCTCATCAAGCGGACATCGCGGCAGCGCTGGCTCGCCGGCGTGATCGCGCAGTGGCTGCCGCGGATCGCCGAGCGGCAGCGGGTGCAGACGCCCGCGGCGGTCGTGGCCCGCAGCACCTACGAGACGCTGGGGGGCTACCGGCCGGACCTCTGCCACGCCGTCGACTGGGAGATGTGGGTGCGGATCGCCTCGCACTACGAGGTCTGGTACGAGCCGCGCGCCCTGGCCACCTACCGCCGCCACATCGCGAACGAGACCACGCGGCTGTTCGCCACGGGGGCGGTCTGGCCCGACATGGCCCGGGCCATCCGCTTCAACGCGCTCTCGCTGCCCGACTCCATCCGCGCCGTCACCCTCGCCGCCAGCATCCGCTGGCACGCGGCGTCGGCCATCCGGACGGCCGAGCGGCAGCTCGCCGCCGGCGACACGGCCGCGGCCGCGGCCACGCTCCGCGCCATCCCCGACCTGCTCGAGGCGGCCGAAGGGCATCCCACCGACGGGGTCCCGCATCGCCGCATCGCGCAGCTCCGGGCACGGCTGCGCGGGGGCGGCCGCTGGCGCCGCGCCGCCTGATCCGCGGAGCCGATGCGGTGAGCAGATTGCCCTCGTGCGACACAGCATCCGATCCGGTGGCTCGCGCCGTCGTGTTCGCCCACTTCGATCCCGAGCGGAGGATCGACCCGCACGTGACGCACGCCCTGCGGGAATACCGCCGGCACTGCGGCCGGCTCGTGCTCGTGTCGAACGGCGGGCCCTCGCGGCTGCCGCGGGAGGTGGCGGCGGTGGTCGACGCCTACCTGCCGCGGCCCAACGCCGGCTACGACTTCGGCGCCTGGCGCGACGGCCTCGCGTCGCTGGATCGCGGCGGCTACGACGAGATCATCTGCGTGAACGACAGCGTGTATGGGCCGCTGGCCGATCTCGGACCGTCGCTGGCGAGCCCGCGGACGGCCGGCGCCGACCTGTGGGGCATGGTCGTCTCCGAGCAGGCCGCGCGGCGAGGCGGCCCGCGGCAGCGGCACGTGCAGACGTGGTTCTTCGCCGCGCGCCGCCGGCTGCTCGAGTCGGATGCCTGGGATCGGTTCTGGGCGGACGTCGAGCCGCAGGCGTCGAAGCAGGACGTCATCGAGCGGTACGAGGTGGGGCTTTCGCAGGCGGTCGAGGCGGCGGGCATGGCGGTCGCGGGGATCTACGACGCGGGTCTGGCCGGGCGGGTCGGGTTCGCGGAGCTCGTGCCCGAGGTGTCGCTCCTCGAACCCGCCCGCTCGTGGCGGGTGGTCCGCAAGGGGCGGCGGGTGCCCCACAACCCCAGCGAGCTCGTCTGGTGGCGGCTGCTCCGGGCGGGCGTGCCGTTCGTGAAGGTGGGCCTGCTGCGGGTGAACCACTACGGGGTGGACCTCCGGCGGGTGCTCGCCGCCCTGGAAAACACCCCCGGATTCGACGCCGGCCTGGTGCGGCGGCATCTGGCGAGGTGCGGGTGAGCGCGTCGGAAAACGCCCTGCACAGGGGGGAAACCGATCCGACTCGTCGCCCGGAAACGTCGCCGGTATAACTTGCAAGGTCTCGGCCGGGCCGGAGGGCTGGTATGCCCCCGGCTTTTTTCGGACCCGACTTCGTGACGAATTTCACGAAGTCGGTTTCTGCGGCCGAAAAACCGCCCCCGCCCCCCGGAATCACGCCCACCCGAGGCCCAGATGGACGCGATCCTGCCGGTCCTGCTGTTCGTCGCGGTCGCGGCGGCCGTTTCGGTCGGCCTGGTGGTGTTCGCCAGCCTCGTCGGCCCGCGGCGGAGCGGGGCCGTCAAGGAGATGCCCTACGAGAGCGGCATGGACCCCGTCCACGACACGCGGCGGCGGTTCGACGTCCGGTTCCACCTCGTGGCGATCACGTTTCTCGTGTTCGACGTGGAGCTGCTGTTCCTCTATCCGTGGGCTGTCGCGAGCCGCTCGGCCGCCGGCATCGACGGGGCGGTCGCAACCGGCCTCGTGTCCTCTCGCGGACTGGTGTTCGCCGGTGCGATGGCGTTCATCGCGCTGGTGATCATCGGCTTCGCCTACGACTGGAGAAAGGGTGTGTTCCGATGGCGGTGATGCCTTCCGGATCGGGTGGTCGGATCGAGTTGCCCGAAAACGTCGTCGTGAGCCGGCTCGACTCGCTGGCCAACTGGTGCCGCAAAAACAGCCTCTGGCCGATGCCCTTCGCCACGGCCTGCTGCGGCATCGAGCTGATGGCCACGGGCGCGGCCAAGCACGACCTGGCCCGGTTCGGGGCCGAGGTGTTCCGCTTCAGTCCCCGGCAGTGCGACCTGATGATCGTGGCCGGCCGCGTGGTCATGAAGATGCTGCCGGTGCTGCAGCGGATCTGGCAGCAGATGCACGAGCCCAAGTGGTGCATCTCGATGGGGGCCTGCGCGAGCACGGGGGGCGTGTTCGACACCTACGCCGTGGTCCAGGGCATCGACCGCTTCATCCCCGTCGACATGTACGTGCCCGGCTGCCCGCCGCGGCCCGAGCAGCTGATCCAGGCGATCATCGACCTCCAGGACAAGATCCAGCGGGAGGGCACGATCACCGGCCGCGAGTTCGACACGTCCGGCCGCCAGCTGCGGAAGCGGGCGCTCGTGGAGATCGCGGGGCCCGTCGCGATCGACGCCTCCCGCAACCCGGTGCTGCAGCGGGAGCTTGCCGCCGCCGCCGAAGCCATCACGTCCGGCTCCTGACCCCCATCCCCTCCCACCCGATGCCCTTCACGCCCCCCTCCGTCGACGACCTGCTCGCCTCCCTGGCCGACCGGTTCGGGAGCCTCGAGACCAGCGTGTTCCGGGGCCAGACCCGCGTGGTCGTGCCGCCCGCGGTGTCGTTCGACGTGCTCGCCTGGCTCAAGGATCGCGGCTTCGACCTGCTCGTCGACGTGACGTGCGTCGACTATCTCGACGACCGCGACGCGAAGCACCGCTACGGCCTCGTCTACCTGCTCGCCTCCACGACGACCAACCAGCGGCTCACGGTCCGCGTGTTCGTGGACGATCCCGACCCGACCGTGCGGAGCGTGGTCCCGCTCTGGGAGGGCGCCAACTGGCTGGAGCGCGAGGTCTGGGACATGTTCGGGATTCGCTTCACCGGCCACCCCGACCTGCGGCGGCTGATGATGCCCGAGGAGTTCACGGCCCACCCGCTCCGCAAGGACTATCCGCTCCAGGGCCGCGGCGAGCGGCACAACTTCCCCGTCATCACCCGCGACCACAGCTAGCCCCATGTCGATCGCCACCTTCGACACGACCGGTCCCGAGGCGGGCGCCCGCTCCGAAGACTATCTCTGGACCCTCAACTTCGGCCCGCAGCACCCGGCCACGCACACCACCCTCAGGCTCGTGCTCAAGCTCGACGGCGAGCGGGTGGTCGACGCGATGCCGGAGATGGGCTACCTGCATTCCGGGTTCGAGAAGATCGGCGAGCACCTCACGTTCAACCAGTACGTCACCGTGACGGACCGGATGAACTACATCTCGCCGATGGCCAACAACGTGGCCTGGCACCACGCGGTCGAGACGCTCCTCGGCATCGAGCTCACGCCGCGGTGCACCTACATCCGCACGATCATCGCCGAGCTCTCCCGGATCAGCGACCACCTGCTCTGCAACGGGGCGGTCGGCCTCGACACCGGCGCGTTCACGTTCTTCCTGTACGGCTTCTACCAGCGGGAAGTGATCTACGACATCTTCGAGACGCTCTGCGGGGCCCGGTTCACCAACTCCTACACGCGGGTCGGCGGCCTGTCGCAGGACGTCACGCCGCTCGTGGTCGAGAAGATCCGGGCCTTCATCAAGACGTTTCCCAAGACGCTCGACGACATGGAGCGGCTGCTCACCCGCAATCGGATCTTCGTCGACCGCACCAAGGGCGTGGGCGTGCTCTCGAAGGCCGAAGCGATCACCGGCAGCGCCACCGGCCCCGTGGCGCGGGCCAGCGGCGTGACCCGCGACCTCCGCAAGGACGAGCCCTACCTGGCCTACGGCGACTTCGACTTCCAGGTCTGCTGTGCGGCGGCCGGCGACTGCTACGCCCGGTATCTGGTGCGGATGCAGGAGATGCGGGAGAGCCTGAAGATCGTGGCCCAGGCCCTCGAGAACCTGCCCGGCGGCGACGTGAACGTGAGCATCGACCAGCGGGTGGCCCGGCCCACGAAGCAGCAGGTCTACTCGTCGATCGAGGGCACGATCTCGCACTTCGAGCTCTCGATGGCCAACCGCGGCTTCGAGGTGCCCCACGAGGAGTCGTACGCCGCCATCGAGGCTCCCAACGGCGAGCTCGGCTTCTACATCGCCGGCGACGGCAACGAGACGGCCTACCGGGCCCGCTGCCGCCCGCCGTCGGTCCTGCACTTCGCGCTCTTCCCGCAGCTGATCCGCGGCCACACGCTCTCCGACGTGGTGGCCGTGCTCGGCAGCCTCAACATCATCGCCGCGGAGCTCGACCGATGATCGCCCCCGGCCGCACGTACCTCACCGACGAGATGGTGGAGCGGATCGAGGCGCTCGCGCCGCGCTACCCGAACCGCCGGGCCCTCACGCTGCCCGCGCTGCACATCGTCAACGCCGAGCTCCGGCACGTGCCGCTCGGCGCGGTGGCCGAGATCGCCGCGGTGCTCGGCCTCGCCCCGGCCGAGGTGCAGGACACGCTCACCTTCTACCAGTTCTTCCACCAGGAGAAGCCGCACGGCACGGTGCGGGCGTTCGTCTGCCGCTCGGTGTCGTGCGCGCTGCGAGGCGGGGACCATCTCCTCGAGCATCTCTGCCAGGCGAACCGGATCGCGCCCTACGGCACCACGCCCGACGGCGAGCTGACGATCGAGCCGGCCGAATGCCTCGGGGCCTGCGACTTCGCCCCCTGCATCCTCGCCAACGACGATCTCCTCAAGAACATGACCCCCGAGACCGCCGAGGCGGAGCTCAAGAAGCCACGGGCGAGGGCCACCTGACCATGCAGCCATTCAAGCCGGTCCTGCTCGAGGCGGTGGGCGTGCCCGACGGCCACACGATCGCCAGCTACAAGAGCCGCGGCGGCTACGCGCCGCTCGAGGCCACGCTCGCCGGCAAGCAGCCCGCCGACGTGATCGAGATGGTGAAGGCCTCGGGGCTCCGCGGCCGCGGCGGCGCGGGCTTCCCGACGGGCCTCAAGTGGACGTTCCTGCCCAAGGATCACCCGGGCCCGATCTATCTCTGCATCAACGCCGACGAGAGCGAGCCCGGCACGTTCAACAACCGGATCCTGATGGAGGACGACCCGCACCAGGTGATCGAGGGCATCATCCTCTCGTCGTTCGCCACGCGGGCCTCCACGGCGTATCTCTACCTGCGGTACGAGTATCCGCAGAGCTGGCACCGCCTGCAGGCCGCGATCGACGAGGCCTACGCGGCCGGCTACCTGGGCACGAACATCCGCGGCAGCGGCTTCTCGCTCGACGTCTACCTCCACCGCGGCGCCGCGGCCTACATCTGCGGCGAGGAGACCGGCCTGATCGAGAGTCTCGAGGGCAAGCGGGCCTGGCCGCGGATCAAGCCGCCGTTCCCGGCGATCGAGGGCCTGTTCCGCAAGCCGACGGTGGTCAACAACATCGAGACGATGGCCTGCGTGGCCCAGATCGCCCGCCGCGGCGTCGACTGGTTCAAGTCGATCGGCGTGCCGGCCGATCCGGCCAACCCCCGCGACCCGGGCTCCTACGGCCCCAAGCTCTACTGCCTCTCGGGGCACGTGGAGAAGCCGGGCTGCTACGAGGCGCCGCTGGGCATTACCGCCCGTGAGCTGATCAATGACTTCGGCGGCGGCGTCTGGAAGGGCCGCAAGGCCAAGGCGGTGATCCCGGGCGGGATCTCGATGGGCCTGATGACGGAGAGCGAGCTCGACACGCCGCTCGACTTCGCCGGCCCGGGCAAGGTGGGC
>JBIIMU010000457.1:0-2742 GCA_044337845.1 Pirellulales bacterium
CGCCTCCCAGCCGACGCGCGCAGGATCGACGTAGCCGAACGGCTCCACGAGCGTCATGTCGCGGCCGTTGGCATCCCACTTCGCCACCACGTCGCCCACGAACCGCCCCCAGGGGCCGGTCTCGTGCTCGGCCGCGTCGGGCACGGTGAACGTGAGCGGCTGAGGAGTGGAGCGCCGCACGAGGTCGGCCACGAGCGGGCGGGCCGGCTCGGGGAGTGAGGCGTCGTCGCACGACACCCGCACGAAGGCGTCGGCGCCTTCGATCGCGAGGTCATAGTGCCTCCGGTCGCGGGCCGCCGCCGACACCCGCTCGAACGACGCGACGAGCCCGCTGGCGACCACGAGCCCCTCGAGGGCGGCGCGGTCGGCCGCGGCGAGGCCCCGCGTGTCGACCCGGCAGCCGCGGACCTGGCCCGCGAATCCACCGGAGAGCATGAAGGTGATCCACATGGCGTGGTGGCTCGCGGGCGTCGCGGGACTCGGGCGGCATTATGATGCGGCGGCCGGTTTCCGGCACGGCGCGTCGGCGAGGGCAGCCGATCCCGGTCATCCCCGCGTGCAGGCGAAGTCTCCGATGCCCCATGAGCTCATCCCCACGTCCGACGCGACCGCCCTCCTGCCCACGGGCGGGCCGGGCAAGCCCGTCACCGTGATCGGCACCGACCGCATTCGGGCCGGGTTCGACGAGATCTGCCTGCAGCAGGCCATCAACTCCCGCCTGGCGCCGGGCGTCTCCGACCTCGTGCTCAACCCCGACGGCCATTGCGGCTACGGCGCGCCGGTCGGCTGCGTGCTCGTCTCCCCGACCCACGTCTATCCCGGGCCGGTCGGCGTCGACATCAAGTGCTCGATGAGCCTCCTGCAGCTCGACCTTCCCGCCGACGCCGTCGCCGACAAGCGGGTGCGGCGGAGCCTGATCGACGCGATCTGCGAGCGGACGCCCACCGGCGCGGGCCGGGGGCAGCGGCACGCCAAGAAATCGCGGCCCGTGGCGGGCGACGTCGGTCGCCAGGCGCTCGTCGAGGGGGCGTCGCCGGCCGTGTGCGCGGCGCTCGGCATTCCCGTCGCCTGGGCCGACCGCTGCGAGGACGCCACCCATCGGGGCCACGACGACACCGTCGGGGCGCTCGGAGCCCGGCTCGAGCGGCACGAGGCAACACAGACCCTCGCCAACCTCGACGACAAGCTGCGGCAGCTGGGCTCCTACGGCGGCGGCAACCACTTCGGCGAGTGCGAGGTCGTCCGCGTCCACGACGACGAGCGGGCGCGGCGGGCCGCGGCGACCTTCGGACTTGTCGATGGCGGCGTGGCCTTCCTGTCGCACTGCGGGTCGCGCGGCATCGGGCACCAGCTGGCCACCGGGCAGTTCACGTCGCTGCAGCGGAAGTTCCGCGACTGGGACATCCCGCTGCCGGGCAACGATCGCGAGCTCGTCTACGCGCCGCTCGGCACGCCGGAGGCCGATGCCTACCTCGACGACATGGCCCTGGGGGCCAACTTCGCCACGGTCAACCACCTGCTCATCAACGCGCTCGTGCTGGAGGCGTTCCAGGAGGTGATCCCGGGCGTGGCCGGCCGGCTCGTCTACTTCATCAGCCACAACATCGCCCGCCGGGAGGTCGTTGACGGAAACCTCGCCTGGGTGCACCGCAAGGGAGCGACCCGGGCGTTTCCCGCGGGCCATCCGGGCCTGAAGGGCACGCCCTACGAGACGACGGGCCACCCGATCCTGCTGCCCGGCAATCCGCAGGCCGGCTCGTGCGTGATGGTCGCCGACGAGGGGGCGAAGCTCTCCTGCTACAGCGTGAACCACGGCGCCCGACGGGCGCTGGGCCGCAAGCGGGCGATCCGCGAACTCGATCAGCAGAGCGTCGACGAGTCGTTCGCCGCCGCCGACATCCTCACCAACTGCCGCAGCTATCCCCGCGACGAGGCGCCCGCCGCCTACAAGGACTTCGACGAGGTGCTGCGGAGCGTGAAGACCGCGGGCCTCGCCAGCGAGGTGGCGCGGCTCCAGGCCCGGTTCGTGATCAAGGACGGCGACAAGGCCGATGACTGACGGCGGTTCGGCGCGGAGCCCCGCGCGGCCCTCAGCGGATCGTCAGCCGGTGGCCGGGGGCCGCAGCCTCGCCTCCGTGCCGCGGAGGTGCGCGAGCCCCCAATCGGCGATCGCCGACAGCACCGGCAGCAGCGACCGTCCCTCGGCCGTGAGGCGGTAGCCGCTCCGGCCGGCGGCATGAGCCGGCGCGAACGGCTCCGCGAGGCCGCCCTTCACGAGCCGCTCGAGCCGGTCGGTGAGGATGTTGGTGGCGATCCGCTCGGGAGACGCCGAAAACTCCTTGAAGAGCGCCTTCCCGCAGGCCATGTCGCGGATCAGGAGGAGCGTCCAGCGGTCGCCGAACAGGTCGAGCGCGCAGGCCACCGGGCAGACCGACCGCCGCTTGCTTCGTGCCATCACCCGCTGCCCGCGCGTGCCGCGGCTCCTCGTGCCAGCTCGTCTTGACGGTAGCCTCTTCACTTGCATAATGCAAGCGTTGATCGCTGCCCCGGCTTCCGGTGGCTCACCTCCCTCAGGACCGCACGATGGGCACCCTCGACCAGCATCCCACCGTCATCGCGGTCCGCAGCCGGCCCGCCCGGACGGCCCCGGGCCGCGTGTCCGCGGCGTGGCTGCGGGAGGTGTGCCTCGCGGCCGGCGCCGACGACGTGGGCTTCGTCGGCATCGACCGCGACGAGATCGCC
>JBIIMU010000458.1:0-2737 GCA_044337845.1 Pirellulales bacterium
CGGACCGAGAACATCGCCATCGGCTCGGAGACGGCCGGCGTCGTCGTCGAGGTGCTCGTCGCCGTGGGCGACGAGGTGCTTCCCGGCACGCCGCTGTTTCGGCTCGACGATCGTGACCTCCGGGGGCAGCTCGCCGTCAGCGAGGCGGTCGTGGCGGAGGCCAGGAGCCTGCTCGTGCGGCTCGAGGCACAGCCCCGGCGGGAGGAGGTGCCGCTTCGTGTCGCGGCCGTGAACGAGGCGAAGTCGCTGGTGGCCCGCGAGTCCGACGCCCTGAAGCGCACGCAGGAGACCTTCGCCCGCAAGGTGGCGACGGAGCAGGAGCTGATCGACCGCCGCGAGGCGCTCGCGACCGCGGAGGCCAGGCTCGCCCGGGCGCAGGCCGACCTCGAGCTCCTCCAGGCGGGAGCCTGGCAGTACGACCGCGATGTCTCACGGGCCCTGGTGACGAAGGAGGAGGCGGCCCTCGAGCGGATGAGGATCGACCTCGATCGCCTCGTGGTGCGGGCGCTGGTCAAGGGCCGCGTCCTGCAGGTCAACGTGCGGCCCGGCGAATACGTGGGCACGCCGCCGAACCAGCCGCTCGTGGTGCTCGGCGACACCGAGCGGCTCCACGTGCGGGTGGACATCGACGAGTACGAGATCCCCCGGTTCCGTGAAGGCCTCCCCGCCAGCGCCGTCCCGCGGGGGGATCTGCAGCGCCGCTACCCGCTGTCGTTCGTGCGCGTGGAGCCGTTCGTGATTCCGAAGAAGTCGCTCACGGGCGACACGACCGAGCGGATCGACACCCGGGTGCTCCAGGTGATCTACGAGGTCGACACCGCAGGGCGTGCGCCGCTGTTCGTGGGGCAGCAGGTCGAGGTGTTCATCGACGCGGCGGCGCACTGAGTCCGGCGTCGAGCAGGTGGTGGCGGAGGAAGCCGAGCCGCTTCATCGCGCCGTAGGGTGTCTCCGCGGCGCCGTGGCCGGCACCCGGCACGACGACGAGCTCGTGGTCGGTGCCCGCCCGCACGAGGGCCGCCGACAGCTGCAGCGTGCTCGCGGGATCGACGTTCTCGTCGAGTTCGCCGACGATCAGCATCAGCCGGCCCCGCAGCCGGGCGGCGTCGACCACGTTGGAGCTGGCCGCATAGCTCTCGTCCACCGGCCAGCCCATCCAGGCCTCGTTCCACCAGATCTTGTCCATCCGGTTGTCGTGGCAGCCGCAGTCCGCGACCGCCACTCGGTAGGTGTCGGGGTGGTCGATCAACGCCCGCGCGGCGCTCTGGCCGCCGGCGCTCCCGCCGTAGATGCCGACGCGGCCGAGATCCATCCACGGCCGGGTGGCCGCCGCGGCTGTGAGCCAGGCGACGTGGTCCGGCAGCCCGGAGTCCTTGAGGTTCTTCCAGCAGACGTCGTGGAACGCCTTGCCCCGCCAGTTGGTGCCCATGCCGTCGACCTGCACGACGATGAATCCGGCGTCGGTGATCCGGCGCTGGCCGTGTGCGGCCGCGAACTTCTTGGGAACGTGAAAGTCGTGCGGGCCGGCGTAGATGCACTCCACGACCGGTCGCGGCGTGGCATCGTGGGCGGTGCCGTGCGGCCTCCAGATCACCCCCCAGACGTCGGTCGTGCCGTCGCGTCCCTTGGCGGAGAATCGCTCCGGCCAGGTCCAGCCCTGCTCGACCAGCGGCGTGGCGTCGGCGCGGCCGAGTTCGACGACCAGCCCGCCGTCGTCGCTCCGGCGGAGCTCCCGCACGGGTGGCAGATCGACTCGCGACCACGTATCGACGTACCAGCGGCCGTCGGGGCTCCAGAGGAGTTCGTGCGTGCCGTCGCCCGCCGTGAGCCGCAGCGGCTCCCCCGCGTCGATCGCGACGCGGACGAAGTGCTCGTGATACGGGTCCTGGTCGGCGTCGAGACCCATCACCCGCAGGATGAGCGTGCGGGTGTCGTCGGCGACCTGCTCCACCCGCCTCACCATCCAGCGGCCGGACGTGACCGGCCGGAGGTCGCCGGTGGCCACGTCGACGAGCCAGACGTGGTTCCAGCCGCTGCGTTCGCTCATCCAGAGCATCTGCCCGTCGGAAAGCCAATGGCACCACGTCTTGTGGGCGTAGTCGACGAACGTCGCGGACGACTCCTCGACGACGACGCGGGGCGTCCCGGTGGCCACGTCGATTGCGATCACGCGGAGGAGCTGGTGACCGCGCTGGTTGTAGATGAACGTGAACGACCGGCCGTCGGCGGCCCACCGCAGGCGGTCGATGGACCAGGGGTTCGCAACCAGCCCGCGGTCGATCGGGATCTCGGCACCGTCCCGGGTGAACAGCCTCGGCCAGCGGCGCTCGATGCGATCCCCGGGCTTCAGATACTCGCGGGTCAGCAGCCTGGGCTCGAGGCGATCCGGCGGCGCGCTCTCGATCACGTGCACCGGGTGGCTCTGGGCCGGTTCCACCTCCCATGCCACGACGTGGCCGAACCCGGGCGCCCAGACGTGCGGGCCGGACAGCGCGGCCGCGGCGGGCGGCATCGGCGGGGCGTCCGCCTGCGGACCCGCCTCCGCACCGCGATCACGGTGCCGGCGCGTGCGTCTCCCCGGCCGTTGCCGCCGCAGCTCCTCGAGCTGCCCGAGCTCCTCGTCGGTGGGCTGCCGCACGCCGCCGGTGGGCGCGTCGACCGCCCGCAGCGGTGTCCGCTCGCCACCGACGATCACGACCGTCAGCGACACCCACGTGGGCCGAGCCGCGGGGTCGACGAC
>JBIIMU010000459.1:0-2733 GCA_044337845.1 Pirellulales bacterium
CGGCTTCTCGAAGCGAGGTTTCCCGAGAAGTTCGGTACCTGGGAGCTCGAGCGGGAACTGGAGAGCGATCCCAAGGAGCTCGAGCGGGCCGGCGCGGTCGGACACATCTCCCGGCTCTACCGCAACACCCGCACGAAGGCCAGGGTGTCGGCATTCGTGGTCTGCGCGCGGCCGCACGACGCCTCGGGGCACACGCCCGACCGCTGCTATCCCGGGGCCGGCTTCGAGATCGGCGAGGCGGAGCATCGCCAGAAGATCCCGCTCGCCGACGGGCGGGAGGTCGAGACCTTCACGGGCACGTTCCGCAAGACCGGCACGACGCTGCGGATCTTCTGGACCTACGGGATCCGCGCCCAGGACCGCGTCGAAGAGGAGGACGTGGCCGCGCCCCGCACGTGGATCGCGCCGCAGATCGCCCGAATCGCGCTGGTCGGCGAGCCGGCGGTGTACAAGCTGTACGCCATTCTCGACGAGACGCGTCTGAGCGGCACCCAGGCCATGGTCGAGGCCGAGGACTTCATCGCCAACCTGCTCCCCGCCCTGGACGCGGCTCTGGCGGAGGGCAAGCCGGCCGCGGGGGCCGCCGCCGACACCGCCGAAACCGCCGCCGCCAACTGACCGCGGCACGCGGCCGGCACGACCGGGTTGGTTTCAGGGCCGTGGCGGTGTAGCGTACTCCCGCGACGGCCGAGCGGGGCCGCGCCCCCCACATGGAGACCCGAGGTGACGATGACGCGACGCGCGCTGGTGACGGGAATCACGGGTCAGGACGGGTCGTACCTGGCGGAACTGCTCCTCGACAAGGGCTACGAGGTGCACGGGCTCGTGCGTCGCTCGAGCACGTTCGGGACGCAGCGGATCGAGCATCTCTATCGCGACATCCACGAAGTCGAGCGGCCGCTGATCCTCCACCACGGCGACCTCGCCGACGGCAACGGGCTCGCCCGGCTGATCCGGGAGATCCGTCCCACCGAGGTCTACAACCTCGCCGCCCAGAGCCACGTGCGGGTGAGCTTCGACCAGCCGACTTACACCGCCGATGTGACGGCCGTGGGCACGCTGCGGCTGCTGGAGGCCGTGCGGGATTTCCAGGATGCATTCGGCCTGCCGATCCGCTTCTACCAGGCCTCGAGCTCCGAGATGTACGGCAAGGTCGTCGAGACCCCGCAGTCGGAGACCACGCCGTTCTATCCGCGGTCTCCCTACGGCGTGGCCAAGCTCTACGCCCACTGGATCACGGTCAACTACCGGGAGAGCTACGGCATCCACGGCTCCTGCGGGATCCTGTTCAACCACGAGAGCCCGCGGCGCGGCGAAACCTTCGTGACGCGGAAGATCACCCGCGCCGCCACGCGGATCAAGCTCGGCCTGCAGAAGAAGCTCTACCTCGGGAACCTCGACGCCCAGCGGGACTGGGGCTTCGCCGGGGATTACGTCGAGGCGATGTGGCTCATGCTTCAGCAGGATCGCCCCGATGACTACGTGATCTCGACCGACGAAACGCACTCGGTCCGCGAGTTCTGCGAGAAGACGTTCGGCCGCCTCGGGCTCGACTACCGGGATTTCGTCGAGATCGACCCCCGCTACTTCCGCCCGGCCGAGGTCGATCTGCTGCTCGGCGACTCGACGAAGGCCCGGCAGGCCCTCGGCTGGCGGCCGCGGATGTCGTTCGACGGCCTCGTCGACGCGATGGTCGAAGCCGACCTGCAACTCGCCCGCAAGGAGCAGGTGCTGCTCGCCGCGGGCCACGACGCGGGGCTCCCGCAGCGATGACCGACCTCGCGGGGTGCCGGATCGTGGTGACGGGCGGCGCGGGCTTCCTGGGCCGGGCGGTGGTGGCCGCCCTCCGGGGCCGCGGCGTGGCCGAGGACCGGATCGTCGTTCCCCGCCGCCGCGACTTCGACCTCACGATCGAGGAGCACGTGGCCCGCCTCTACGAGGAGGCCCGTCCCGACGTGGTGATCCATCTCGCCGCCGAGGTGGGCGGCATCGGGGCCAACATGGCCCACCCGGGCCGGTTCTTCTTCGCCAACATGGCGATGGGCCTGCACCTCGTCGAGCATGCCCGCCGCCGCGGCATCCGCAAGTTCGTGCACACCGGCACGGTCTGCGCCTACCCGAAGCACTGCCCGGTGCCATTCCGTGAAGACGACATCTGGAACGGCTACCCCGAGGAGACCAACGCCCCCTACGGCGTGGCCAAAAAGGCGATCTTCGTGATGCTCGACGGCTACCGTCGCGAGTACGGACTGGCGAGTGCCGTGGCCGTGCCGGTGAACCTCTACGGCCCCGGCGACAACTTCGATCCTGCCTCGAGCCACGTCATCCCCGCGTTGATCCGCAAGTGCGAGGACGCCCGTCGGGCCGGCGCATCGGAGGTGGTGTGCTGGGGAACGGGGGCCGCGACCCGCGAGTTTCTCTTCGTGGACGACGCGGCCGAAGGCATCGTGCGGGCCGCCGAGGTGATGGAGGAACCGGTGCCGATCAATCTCGGTGGCGGCATCGAGATCTCGATTCGCGACCTCGTGGCGAAGATCGCCGCCGCCTGCGACTATCGCGGCCGCATCGCCTGGGACTCGAGCAAACCCGATGGCCAGCCCCGGCGCAGCCTCGACATCTCCCGCGCCCGGGCTCTGCTCGGCTGGTCGCCGCGTCAGGATTTCGACGCCGGCCTGCGGGCCACGGTCGAGTGGTGGCGGGCTCAGGGAGCGGGCTGATCGTCGATCGGCTCGA
>JBIIMU010000461.1:0-2728 GCA_044337845.1 Pirellulales bacterium
ATGCCGCCGCTGGTGGAGCCGACGCCGGAATCCGGCCCCGAGCCGATCGTGGCTCCGGAGCCGGTGCCCACGGCAGGCCGGCCGGCGGCGGACTGACGCCGCGCGACCGACCTGCGACATGGGCATCCGGTCGGGGCGTCAGTTGCCCGCGGGGGCGGGCGTGGCGACGCCGGCTTCCTTCTTGAGCTTCGCGAGCAGGTCCACCGCATCGGGCCGCGTGGCGAACATCGGCTCGTTCTCGAGCACCTCATCGAGGATCTTGCGGGCCAGGTCCTTCTCGCCGCGGTCCGCGAGGATCCGGGCCACGTAGTAGGCGCCGTCGCTCGACAGCGCGTTGCTGCGACGCACCTGCTCGAGAATCCGCTCGGCATCCTCGCGGCGGCCGAGCTTGTAGAACACCCAGGCCAGCGTGGTCACGGCGGGGATCTGCTGCGGCGTGTTCTCGCGATACTTGGCGACGTTCGTGTCGGCGAGTTCGAGGGCCCGGCGGCGAGCCTCGTCGTTCTCACTCTCGATGAGCACCAGCGCCAGCGAGTTGCTCACGTCGAAGTTGCCCGGCGACTGGAAGTGGGCCTCATTGAGGAACTTCTCGGCCGAGGCGTAGTCGCGGCCGACGCGGGCCACGAGCCCCCGGACGAACTTGGCCTCCAGGCTCTTCGCATCGAGCTTCAAGGCCTGGTCGGTGGCCGCCTTCGCGGCGTCGAGATCGCCCTGCTGGAGATACCACCGGGCGGCGAACAGCTGCACGGCCGGATCGCTCGGGGCGGCCTTGATGGCGTCCTGGATCCACTTCTTCGCCGCGTCGCGCTTGCGGGCCTCGTCGTTCCGCTGGGCCATCGCCAGCTCGGGCAGCGGGGCGTTCTTGTCGATCTTCTTGGCCTCCTTGAACTGGGCGAGCGCCTCCTGCTCCTTGCCGAGCTGGAACAGCACGTTGCCCATCCGCAGCCGCGAACCGGCGTTGTCGGGATCGAGCTCGATCCACTTCGCCAGGTGCTTTTGGGCCACGTCCCACTGCCGCCGCCGCTCGGCGACCGCGGCGGTGCCGGCTTCGCAGCGGATATCGAAGTCGCGCTTCCGCTTGGGGTTCTCGTTGAAGCCCGCCGTCAGGCCGGTCGCCTTCTCGAAGAGCACCGACGCGTCGGTGATGCGGCCCTCGCCGAAGGCCAGGTCGCCGAGCTTGAGATACGACTCGGGGTCGGCCGGAAACTTGACGGCCGCGTTCTCCAGTTCCTCGCGGGCGGGGCCGAGCTGGCTGACGGCCATCCACAGCGTCGACATCATCACGCCCGGCGGCGGCAGCTTGGGATTGTTGCTCTTGGCCCGCTCGAGGATCGCCCGGCAGCCGTCGATGTCGCGCTCGCGAAACCGCGTGATCGCGTTGTTGATTTCCTTGTCGAGCGAGTCGTCGGACACCGCGTTGCCGATCAGCGCCTGCGCCGAAAACTGCGCCCGGGCGGAGCCACCGCCGACGGCCGCGCAGGCCACGGCGACGAGGGCAATGCGGTGAAACAGAGACGTGAAACCGTAGCCCATGCTCGAACTCTCCTGGATGTTTTCGTGGTGGCCGGTCCCGGGCCCCCTTCCGACTCGCTACTGTATAGGCGGCTGGGACTGATTTCCATGGGCCGGCCCGCGGGCCGAAAAACGCATGCCGCTGGGTGCCGTCTGCGAACGCGAGGTGCTGGTCGTGCCGCGGACCCGCGGGCTGTTCGTGGCCCGGGCCGTCTATGCCGGCACCCTCGTGGGCATCATCGCCACCTGCTGGCTCGTGGTGACGGGAACGCAGGCGGTCGCCACCGTCGGCGACGCGGCCCGGTTCGGCGGCACGCTCCTGCGGATCCTCGCGCCGCTCCAGCTGGCGCTGGCGATGCTCGCCGCAGCCCTCGCGGGCGTGGTCGCCGTCGGCGTCGAGAAGGACCGCCGCACGCTCGAACTGCTGCTCGTGAGCCGGCTCGGCGACACGCAGCTCGTGGTCGGCAAACTGGCCGGCAGCCTCGTGCGGGTCGGCCTGCTCCTCGTGGCGGCGGTGCCGGTGTTCGCCCTGGCCGGAACCTTCGGCGGCGTGACCCCGCCGCAGCTGGCGCGGATGTTCGTCGTGACGATGGCGGCGGCGGCGGTGGCCGCGGCGCTGGGCAACGCGATCGCCTTCTGGCGCGACACGACCTTCCAGGCGCTGGCGATCACCGCCTTCGCGCTCGTCGGGTGGCTGGCGGCGGGCGAGGCGACGGCGGCGGGGGCGGGCGCGACCGCCGCCGCGGCGGTGTCGCCGGTGCGGGCGCTGTTCGCCGCCCTCCAGCCAGCCGCCGGACTCCCCCTGCCCTTCCTCGGACTCTGCCTCGCGGTCGCGGTCTCCTCGACGGCGTGGGCGGTGGCGGGCGTGCGCCGCTGGAACACCGCGGTGGCCCTGCGGCCGGCCGTCGCGGCGGCGGCGGGGCCCGCCGCCCCGCGTGAGGTCTGGACCAATCCGGTGCTCTGGCGGGAGATCTGCACCCGCGCCCACGGCCGCGCCATGATCGTGGTCCGGGTGGCCTGGCTGCTGACCTTCGCCGCCGCCGTCGCGGGCATCGCCGCCGAGGCGCGGACCGCGGCCCCCGATCGATTCGCCGTGGCGGCCGCCATCGTGCCGATGGTGCTCGCCAGCCTGCTCACCATCGCCGCGCTGGCCGTGACGAGCGTGACGTCGGAGCGGGATCGTGGCACGTTCGACCTGCTGCTCGTCAGTGACCTG
>JBIIMU010000460.1:0-2728 GCA_044337845.1 Pirellulales bacterium
CCCTCGTGCAGCGGGTCGAACGATCCGGGAAACACGAGCCCGCCCTCGACGGGGGTGCCCGTGGCCTTGCCCGCCGGCACCACCCGCCGCGTGCCCGACACGAGCTCCCGCCAGGCCTCCGGCGGCTCGACCCGATCGCGGATCACCCGCTCGCCCGTCCGCAGCCACGGGGCCACGCTGACGCCGGCGGCGGCAGGCAGACCGGTCACGCGAGCCAGCACGTCGAACACCAGCGCCGCCGCGAGGGCCTCTTCCTCCGCCCGCGACCGGGCCTCCTTCTCGAGTTCGATCTCCGCCACCTCGGTGACGCCGAGCGTCTGCACCGCCACGCACACGCGATGCGGCCCGCGCTTCGGTCGGGTCGTCCGCAGACTCCCCGTCACGGCCACGCCCACGGCCCGCCGGTCGGCCAGCTCCGCCGGCCCGGCCGCCCGCTCCAGCCGGGAGGCACGCTGCCAGGCCGCGACGGCCAGCCGCCGCGCGGTCCGCGATGAGCAGTACGACTCCTGGGGACCACCGAGCAGGGCGTCGACGGCGGCCCGGGCGCTGGGCACCTCGGCCGCCAGCACCACGCCGGTCGAGCCGGGCGCGGTCACGAGATGCGAGATCGCGAGCGCTCCACCCCCGGCGGCGACCATCACGAGGCGTCGGTCGGCGGCGGCGAGGTCGGCGATCAGCCGGGCGGGATCGGGAAGGTGCATGCGGCGTGGCAAACCCTGACGCCCGTCCGGAGACCGCGGCGGCGAGCCCGCTGCATTCGGGACGACGCGACGACCGATGCTCACTGCCGGAGGATGTTCGATGATACCGGTCCATCCGTACCGACGCACGCCGGCGCTCGCGGCCCTCGCCCTCTTCGCCATCGTGGGGCCGGCCCGGGCGGAGGAGGCCACGCCGGCGCCGCGGCCCAAGCGGCTGGCCGCCAGCGCGCCTCTGCCCCCTCGAACCGACACCCTCGGCGACTGGTTCGCGCCGCTCGAACCGCTGCACCACTGCGGCGAGCCGCGGCTCCTGCCGACCTGCGTGCCGCCGCCGCCCTGCCATCCCGCACAGCCGCCGCGACCCTTTGACCTCGTCGGCGTCCGCGGCGCTCCGACCTGCGGCCCGATCTACCGCGGCCCCTGCGCCCCGCGCACGGGCACGCACGACGACGGCCCGCTGCCCAGGCTCCATCGGGTGCACGACCGGATGGTGGACTGGTTCTACGCGCCGCGCACGCCCATCCATCCCTGACCGGCCGCTTGTGTCTCTCTGCCGGGGCCGCGACACTCTGGGCGTTCGCGGAGCCACGGTCCGGGAGGAGACACCAATGCGGGCGGCCATCATCGGGATCGGGGCGATCGCCAGGATGCACGCGCGGGCCCTGCGCGACATTCCCGGCGTCGAGCTCGTCGCGGCCTCCTGCCGCACCGAGGAGAAGGGCCGCGCGTTCGCCGCCGAGTTCGACTGCCGCTGGCACGACGACACGGCCCGGATGCTCCGCCGCGAGAAGCCCGACTTCGTCACCGTCGCCACGCCGTCCGGCGCCCACCTCCCGGCCGTGCTCGCCGCGCTGCGGCGCGGGATTCACGTGATCTGCGAGAAGCCGCTCGAGATCAGCCTCGCGAGGATCGACCGGATGATCGCCGCCGCCGAGCGGTCGCAGGCCGTGCTGGGCGCGATCTTTCCGCAGCGGTTCAATCCGGTGGTGCAGGCGGTCCATGCCGCCGCCGCCGCCGGCCGCTTTGGCACGCTGGCCGTGGCCGCCAGCTACGTGCCCTGGTGGCGCGACGACGCCTACTACGGCCCCGGCCGCTGGCAGGGCACGAAGGCCCTCGACGGCGGCGGCGCGCTGATGAACCAGTCGATCCACGGCGTCGACGCGCTGCAGTGGATCGCCGGCGCCACGATGCCCGGCCTCGAGGCGGGACAGAATCCGGTCGAGAGCGTGGTGGCGCTGACGGCCGTGCGGGCCCATGACGCGGAACGGCTCGAGGTGGAGGACACCTGCGTGGCGATCCTCCGGTTTCGCAACGGCGGCCTCGGCCAGCTGCTCGCGGCCACGAGCCTGTTTCCGGGCCAGCTGCGGCGGTTCCTGATCGGCGGCCGCGACGGCACGGCCGAGATTCTCGAGGAGCAGCTGACGGCCTGGCGATTCCGCGGCGAAGCGGCCGACGACGACGCCATCCGCAGCCGCTTCGGCGGGAGCAGCGGCACCAGCGGAGGCGCGGCCGACCCGATGGCGATCAACTACTCCTGCCACACCCGCAACATCGAGGCGTTTCTCGATGCCGTGCGGGCCGGCCGCCGCCCGGAGCTCGACGGCCGCGAGGGCCGCAAGGCCGTGGCGATCGTCGAAGCCTGCTACCGCTCGGCCCGCACGGGCCGCGCCGCCCTCGTGAAGTGAGCCGCCCATGAACACGCCCTTCCGCTACGCGATCTGCAACGAGACCTTCGGCGACTGGCCGCTGGCCAAGGCCTGCGACATGTCGGCCGAGTGCGGCTACTCCGGACTCGAGCTCGCCCCGTTCACACTCGCCCCGCTGGCCACCGACCTCTCGGCCCAGGCCCGCGGCGAGATCCGCCGCACCATCGCCCAGGCGGGCCTCGACTGCGTCGGCCTGCACTGGCTGCTGGCGAAGACGGAAGGCTTCCACGTCGCGCATCCCGACGCCGATGTCCGCGGCCGCACGGTGGACTACCTCGCCGAGCTCGCCCGCCTGTGCCACGACCTCGGCGGCCGCGGACA
>JBIIMU010000462.1:0-2727 GCA_044337845.1 Pirellulales bacterium
CGACATCGCCGAATACCGCAAGAATGCGCTGGTGCGGTTCGCCCTCGCGCCCGCCAAGGACGGTCGTCCCGATCAGGACCTCGCCGAAGTCAAGTATCGCGCCGCGGTGATGCTCGACGCCCGGGCGACGGACGTCGCCGACAAGCAGGCCGACGCCGCGAAGGTGCTCCGCCAGGATGCCTACAAGCTGGCCCGCGAGGTGGCGCTCGCCGGCCGCGAGTACGCCAGGGAGGCCCGGGATCTGTCGGCCCGGCTGGGCAAGGACGTTCCCGAGGTGCTCGACGAGGGCTTCGAGTCGCTGGTGTCCGACGCCCGCGCCGCCGTCACCGCCCTGCAGGCCCGGGCCCTCGCGGCGAAGCAGGCCCAGGCCGACGGCAAAACCGCCGAGGCGACCAAGGCCATCGAGGAGGCGGGCACGAAGCGGGCCGAGGCGATCGCGCTCTACGAGAAGGCGGTCGCCAAGGGCAGCGACGACGCGAACGCCGTGAACGACGCCCGCGCCACGCTCGCCTTCCTGTTCTACGACGCCCGGCAGTATCCGAAGGCCATCGAGATCGGTACCGACCTCGTCGCGAACTTTCCCAACGCGCCGGGCAGCCGCAAGGCTTCGCGGGTGGTGCTCGCCAGCCTGCAGGCGCAGGCCCAGCAGGGTGAGGCCGCCGCCCGCCAGGAGGCGAAGGCGCGGCTGGCCGACGTCGCCGGCCTCGTCGCGAGGACCTGGCCCGCCGACACGGAGGGCGCCGACGCGTTCTCGATCCTGGTGGGACAGGCGATCGAGTCGCGAAACGCCGAGACGCTCGGCCGGCTGCTCACGGCGATTCCGACGGCCTCGCCGCGGCGGCCGGAGTTCCTCATGCGGCTCGGCACCGCCCTCCGCCGCGAAGCCCAGGAGGCGGGCCGGGCCGACGACGGCGTGCGGCCCGCCCCCGACACGGTCGCCGCCTGGAACGCCGCCGCACGGTCGGCCATCGACGAAGGGCTGGCCGCGGTCCAGGCCGCGGGAGCCCTGCCGCCGGGAACGGGGGCCAAGGTCGCGGTCGCGGCCGCCCTCGCCCGCGGCCAGATGGCGATGGAGGCGCAAGACTTCCCCGCGGTCGGCTCGATCCTCGAGCATCCCGTCTACAGCCCGCTGACGTTCGGCGACGGCGCGGTCGCGGATGGGGCCCGCACCGTGGCCCTGCGGTTTTACGTCGAGACGGAGCAGCCCGAGAAGGCGAAGGGCGTCCTCGATCAGATGGAGAAGGCCGCCGGCTCGGGCGCCGAGGCTTCGGGCCGGCTGGTGAGCAACTACCTGGCGATCAGCCGCGACCTCCAGGCCCAGCTCGAGGCGCTCTCCGGCGGGCCGAAGGCAGGCTCACCCGAGGCCCGGCAGCAGGCCACGAAGATCCTCGACGGCTTCGAGAAGGTGCTCGAGGGCCTGCGGACCCGCGACCCGAAGTTCACGTCGCAGTTCTTCGTGGCCGACACCTACCTCGCCCTCGGCACCGGCACGTCGCTCGCCGCCGTGGTGCCGAAGGACCGGATCGACCGGTTCCTCGGCCGGGCCGAGGAGACGTTCACCAAGCTCCTGGCCCGCAAGGACGACGCCTCCGCAGCCGCGGCGGACCGGGAGGAGGTGGGCCGCTTCGAGCCGACGATCCGCCGGCGGATGGCCGCGATCTTCAAGCGGCAGGCGAAGTGGGACGCGGCCCAGGAGCAGATCGACTGGCTGGTCGCCGACCCGAAGAAGGGGCAAAACTCCCTCGACGTGCAGTGGGAGGCCGCCGAGCTGCTGGAGGCGGCCGGGCGGTCGCTGGCGGACGCCGATCCGTCGAAGGCCGACGCCCTGCTCCGCGAGGCCGCGGCGGGCCGCAAGGCCGACCCCGTCCAGATCTGGGGCTGGGGCGGCATCGCCAACAAGCTCGCGCGGCAGGCGTTCGCCGCCAGCGACGACGCGGCGCTCAAGTCGCGGGAGAAGTTTTTCGAGGCCCGGCTGCGGGTGGCGCAGACGCTCCTCGCCCGCGCGAGGCTTCCGGGGACTGCCGACCGCGACAAGCGGCTCGACACCGCCGCGTCGGCGATCGTCATGACCCGCAAGCTCTATCCCGACCTCGGCGGCCCGGTGCTCGCGCAGAAGTTCGAGGCGGTGCTCAAGGAGATCCAGAAGGAGCAGGGGTCCGCCACGCCCGGCGGTTTCCAGCAGCTCGAAGACCGGGCCGCCGCGCCGGCGGCTGCGGCCGGCAGTTGACCGACGGTCCCGCTCCTCCCTCACAGGCCTCGTTCGATGATGTTTCCGCCCCGTGTCTTCCGAACCGCCCGCGCCACGCCCGCCGGCGCCGCGGCGGCCCTGGCGATCCTGCTCGCAGGGACCGCGGTCGCCGCCGTGCCCGGCGAAGTGCATCGCCTCGCCGGCCCGCGGCTGGTCGGGGAACTCGACCTCGCCCCCAACGCCGTCACGGTCACGACCGAGTCGGGCAGCACCGCCCGGATCGGCATCGAGGAGGTGCGGTTCATCCGCTTCGCCGACGAGCCCGAGGCGCTCAGCAACGCTCGCTCGCTGCTCCTGCGGCGGAGCGGCGCCGACGCGGCGGAGGAGGTCGCCAAGGTGACCGATGCCGAGCAGGCCGCGGCCACCTCGCCGGTGCTGGCCGAGATCGCCTTCGTGAAGGCCGCGGGCGAGGGCTACGCGGCGATCGCCTCGGGGGCGAACCTCGACGCGGCCGCGAAGGGGCTCAGGGATTTCGTCAC
>JBIIMU010000050.1:0-10661 GCA_044337845.1 Pirellulales bacterium
CGCGGCTTCCGGCGGAGGTTTACGCCCGGCCGCTCGTGGCGGTGAGGTCGGCGAGCCGTCGTTCGACCGCCGGCGTGAGCTGGTCCCAGCGAAACCGCCAGGTCCAGTTGCCGCCTTCGCGCCCCGGTACGTTCATCCGCGCCTCGCTGCCGAGGCCGAGCACGTCCTGGAGCGGATAGATCGCCGTGGCGGCCGGCGACTGGAGGGCCAGGCGGATCAGGTCCCAGTGGATCTCCGAGCCGTCGGTCGAGAGCGCCACCCGCACGGCGTGCTGTTCACGGGCGACCTGCTCGGCGGTCCGCGTCGAGTCGCGGCCGGGCTCGCTGCGATACCAGCCGACGGTCGTGTCGTTGTCGTGCGTGCCGGTGTAGACCACGCAGTTGGCCGGATAGCTCTCGGGGCGGAACAGGGCGCCCCGGGGGTCGTCGCCGAAGGCGAACTGCAGGATCCGCATGCCCGGAAAGCCGAGGTCGTCGCGGAGCTGATCGACGTCCGGCGTGATCACGCCGAGATCCTCCGCGATGATCGGCCGCGGCCCCAGGGCCTGCGCGACCGCGTCGAAGAGCTTCCGGCCCGGGCCCGGCATCCAGCGGCCGTGCTCGGCGGTGGGGTGGTCGGCCGGAATCTCCCAGTAGCCGGCGAAGCCCCGGAAGTGGTCGATCCGCAGCACGTCCACGAGCGCGAAGGCATGGGCGAGGCGGGCGATCCACCAGTCGAAGCCGCGGTCCTCGTGCACGTTCCAGCGGTAGAGCGGGTTGCCCCAGCGCTGGCCCGTCTGGCTGAAGTAGTCGGGGGGCACGCCGGCGACCACGGTGGGGCGGCCGGCGGCGTCGAGGTCGAAGAGGTCGGGCCGGCACCAGACGTCGGCGCTGTCGTGGGCCACGAAGATCGGCAGGTCGCCGACGATCGCGATGCCGAGCGCGGCGGCCCGATGCCGGAGCCGCGTCCACTGGTCGTGGAACAGGAACTGCATCACGCGGGCGTGGTCGATCGGCTCGGCCAGCGTGCGGCGGGCGGCGGCCAGCGTGCCGGCGTCGCGGCGGGCGGCATCGGCGGGCCATTCGGTCCAGGGACGACCGCCGAAGTGCGCCTTGAGGGAGGCGAACAGCGTGTAGTCGTCGAGCCACGCGCGGTTGCGGTCCGTGAAGTCCTGCAGGCCTTCGTGGAGCTCGGGCGAGGCGCGGCGGTCGAAGCCGGCGGCGATCTCGTGGAGCAGGCTGGTGCGCGGGCCGATGAGGCCGCCGAAGTCGACGTGGTGGTCGGGCAGTCGCGGCAGCGCGTCGAGGCGGGCGTCGTCCACGAGGCCCGCCGCGCGGCAGGCGTCGAGCGAGATCAGGAGCGGGTTGCCGGCGAACGTGGAGAGCGTCTGGTAGGGCGAATCGCCGTAGCCGGTGGGCCCCAGCGGCAGCACCTGCCAGAGCCGCTGCGACATGCCGGCGAGCCGCTCGAGCCAGCGGTGCGCCTCGGGGCCGATCTCGCCGATGCCATGTCGGCCCGGCAGCGAGGTGGGATGGAGGAGGAGGCCGGCGGAGCGGCGTCCGAGAAATGTCGATTCGCTCACGCTCGTGTGGTGCTCCTGGGGTGGGCGAGAGTGTACGCGGGCCCGGGCGCCGGTGGCGGCAGGGAACGCCTCACGGCCCCGGCGGACACGGCGGCGTCTGTCCGGCCGACTCGTAGACCACGGGAATCGCCCCGCCCTCGACGGGGTTGCAGCACGGGTCGACGGCGCCGGGCATGCCTGCCGCCGGTGCGGCGACGACGGCCCCCGGCGGCATCACGGTGCCCGGTGGAGCGGCGACCATCGGGCCGCCGGTCATGGGAGGCGCCGCCGCCATCGCGGCCATGGCCGGGGTGGGCGACTGCGGCTGCGGATACACCGGCGGCGCCAGGGGCGGGGCGTAGGCGTATTGGTTCTGCTGGTGGTGGGCACAGCCACCGCCGGCCAGGGCCATGGTCAACGCCGCGAGCCAACGGCAGCACGGTCTCATCAGGATTCTCCGCGTCGAGGCGGGCCGCCATGCAGGACGACCCGATCGGGGCGGGACGATAGGGGGCGGGCCGAATCCAGGCAAGGCCGGCGGGCGGCGCGTGGCGGCGGGCCGGTCCGCATCGCTCACGCGATTGCGGCTTCCAAGGAGCACGAACTCAGCTCGGGGCTGCCCGTGCCCCGGGAGCCGGCGTCGCTGGTCGAGCGCAGCCAGGATGGCGAAGCGAGAGCAGCGTCGAGTGAGCGGCGGGCAGGATGCCCGGAGCGAACGTCCGGCGACGGGGCACGGGTAGCCTCGAGCCACGCGGGGGCAGGTCCGCATCGCTTACGCGATTGCGGCTTCCTGCGGCTCGAACTCAGCGAGGGGCAGGTCCGCATCGCTTACGCGATTGCGGCTTCCTGAAGCGAGCTCACGCGATGGCGGCTTCCAAAGAGCACGAACTCAGCGAGGGGCGGGTCCGCGTCGCTTACGCGATTGCGGCTTCCTGAAGCGAGCTCACGCGATGGCGGCTTCCTGCGGAGGAGCGTCCGCGGGCTCCACGAGGGCGATGCTGGCGGTGAAGCCGTGGAGGAACGTGCGGTCGCCGATCGGGCCGATTTCGCCCTGGGCGAAGAAGCCGGCCGTGGGAATCGGTCCGAGGCACTCCTGCACGCAGCGGGCATCGTGGTGGGGCTCGTCGAAGAGCCGCATCCCCCGGCCGTTGCAGGTGAACACGAGCGCGCCGACCGGAGCCGCGGCCTCGGCGGCGACGAGCAGGCTGCGGAGATCCTCGTCGGCGGTCGCCGCGTCGCGAACATGGAACTGGACGGTCTGGCCGGTGCGGATCGTGTCGCCCACGGCCACCACGCCCGACTCCGGATCCGCGCCCACGACGTTGCGGACGAGAAAGTCGCCGCGGCCGAACGTCTCGCGGAACTCCGTCGCCGCGCGGCCCACGTGCAGCGACGTCCGCACCAGCTGCCGGTCGGCGTCGTCGAGCTGGCCGTAGATCTCCCGCAGCCGCTCGAGGGCCGGCCGCCCGCCGAGCTCGACGATCAGGTTCTCCTCCGACTTCGTGACCACCATCGGCCGGCCGATCGGCCGGCAGCCCTGCGAGACGACGGGGCGGATGCGGACACTCCCGCCCACGACGAGGCCCACGGCGCCGGAGTCCTCGGTGCGTGACCCGATGACGAGCGTGTTGCCCCCCGGCTCCGCCGCACCGCTGGCCATGCCGCCGACGATCGGCATGCCCGGGTGCTCCTCGGCCATCCGCGCGATGAAGGCGTCGACCGGAAACGAGAACGGATCGGCCAGCAGCAGCAGCGTGGCATTCGCGGGAAGGTCGGCGGCGAGGTCGTCGCGCCAGCCGGCGAACATGCCGCCATCGGGTGTCTGCCGGTAGTCGAGCGAGACCGGGCGGATCCAGGCGCCGGGAAGCCGGGCGAGCCAGACCGTCACGGCGGGGATCCGCTCCAGCTCCACCCCGTTGCCCAGTACGCCCTCGGCGGTGGTGCCGATCACCGTCGTCGCCGGCACGAGGTCGCTGAGCGACTCCAGGGCGGGCCGAATCGCCGCGCCGTAGGCGCCCGCCACGAACACGATGCCCACGTCGGGCGGCTCCGCAGCGGCGTCGAGGGCGGCGCGGGCGGCGGCCCCGGCCTCCCGCAGGGCCGTGCCCAGGTCGGGATGCGTGGACGTGCCGCAGCCGCAGCGCGGTGTCGCCGGCGTCATGTCACGATCTCGGCGAACGAGCGGATGCCCTCGTGCTCGAACACACCACCGGGTTCACGGTTGCCCGCGCGGATGGCGAGCGCGGTGGCCATGCCGGCGGCGCGGGCGGCGTCGAGTTCGGCGCCCACGTCGCTCACGAACAGGATCCGCTGCGGCGCGAGCCCCATGTCGGCGGCGATCGCGGCGTAGCTCGCCGCCTCGCGCTTCGGGCCGGTGGTGGTGTCGTAGTGGCCCCGGAGATGCGGCGTGAGGTCGCCGGCGGCGGTGTGCGCGAAGAACAGCCGCTGGGCCTCGATCGAACCCGACGAGTAGATCCGGACGTCGAGGCCCGAGTCGGCCCATGCCGCGAGCGCCGGGGGCACGTCGTCGAACACGTGGGCCACGATCTCGCCCGACTCGTAGCCTCCGCGCCAGATCATGCCCTGGACCGCCTTGAGCGACGTGTCCTTCACGTCGCGGTTCATCAGGTCGATCGCGCCGAGCGCGAGCTGCGAGAGGCCGGCATCGTCGGCCAGCGTGGTGTCGGGCAGGCCGAGGCCGCGGGCCAGCCCGAGGGCGGCCTCGCGGACCGCCGGGTCGTCGCGGCGGGCGGCGAGGAACGAGGCGATGTTGCGCTTGGCGTGCTCGAAGAGCACGTCGTAGACGAACGAGATCGACGAGGTCGTGCCCTCGACGTCGAGGAGGATGCCGCCGCCGTCGAAGACGATCACGAGCCCGCCTTTCCCGCGGCCGGCACCCAGGCGGGCCCGAGGCAGAGCGGCAGGTACGACTCGTGCACGCCGTCGGCGAGGTAGTGGGGCGTCCAGCCGCTCATGTCCTGGAAGAGCCGGATCGCGCGGATGCGACGGTCGGTGCAGAGGTCGAACCAGTGCCGCGTGCCCAGGGGCACGCTGATCAGGTCGCCCGCCCAGACCTCGATCGCGAACACCGGCCGGCCGGTGAGGTTGATGTGGAACACGCCCCGCCCCTGGAGGATGAAGCGAATCTCGTCCTCGGTGTGCGTGTGCTCCTTGGAGAACTTCGCGAGCATCGCGTCGAGGTTCGGCGTGTCGGGGTAGACGTCGACGACGTCGGCCGTGACGAAGCCGCCCCGCCGCTTGAGCTCGTCGATCTCGGGGGCGTAGGCGGCGAGGATCTCCTCCGCCGGGGCGGCCGGATCCACCCGGTCCTCGAGGGGCCAGCGGTCGTAGAGCAGGCCATGGTCGGCGAGAAAGGCCGTGATCTCCGCCGGTTCGGTGAGGCGGCGGCTCTCGGCGGGCACGGTCACGATGGCCATGGTGGTCTCCTCGTAGACGCAGGGGTGGTCGCGCGGCTGGTCATTGCTGCTGCTGATGCTGCTGCTGGCCGCGAGACGGCCCGGCGGTCACCGGGCCAGGCAGCATGCGGGACCGGGCCACGCACTCGAACAGAAACTCGAAGATCTCGATGTGCCGGCGGGCCTCGGCGAGGTCGCGGCCCCAGGTGTAGAGGCCGTGGCCGGAGAGCAGGAATCCATGGAAGGGGGGCCTGCCGCCCGACGTCCAGTCGACGCCCGCGAAGTGGCGGCGGAGGCGGACGGAGAGCTCCACCATGTCCTGGGTGTTGGCGAAGATCGGCACCTCCTCGAACGTGTCGTGCGTGCCGATGCCGTCGAGGCCCTTGAGCATCTCGTAGCCCGCGATCCGCAGGCTGCCCCGCGGCAGGTCGGCGGCCGAGAGGATCGTGCCCCACACCGAGTGGGTGTGGAGCACGGCACCGACCGACGGGATCATCCCGGCGAGCGTGCAGTGGAGGAGCGTCTCGGCGGACGAGCGGCGGCCCGAGCCGTCGACCACGCGTCCCGCCGCATCGACGCGGACAAAGTCGTCGCGGCCGAGGCTCGACTTGTCCTTGCCGCTGACCGTGACGAGCAGTTCGAGGGGGTCGCGGCCGGCCACGACGCTGTAGTTGCTGCTCGTGCCCAGCGACCAGGAGCGGGAATGGAACTCGCGGCCCACCGCCCGGAGGAGGTCGATCGCGTCGGCGTCGGGGGAGGCCGCGAAGGAGACGGAGGACGTAGGCATGCCCGTGACAGTATCCGGCGGGCCGGTGGGCTGGCAACGAAGCCGCGGCGGAAGCGGGGCAAACCGCTGCCGGCCGGCCCGCGCTACTTCTTCCTCGGGTCGGGGCCCTCGACCGCGAAGTCCTGCGCGTTGGAGCCCGCCGTCGCAGGGCAGGTCGTTCGTGAACCAGTGCACGCCGGTGTAGGCGGGGTTCGTGCCGCCGAGGCGTGCGTTGCCCGGGCAGAGGGCGCACGTGGGGTCGTACGACGGAGCCGCGCCGGTGTCGGGCCGCTTCAGTTCGCCGTTCCGCGGCCGCCATGCCGCCGCCGGGGCTGCGGGGCGCCGTCAGAGATAGGGACTCAGCAGGCGGGCCACCCCGTCCCGCAGCCGCACGGGCAGGCTGCGGCCGTCCATCTCGGCGAGCGTCCGCCGCCGCGACCGGGCGATGACGCCGGCCACGCGGTCGTCGAGCCGGGCCGCGAGCCCGCGGTCGTAGGTCTCGACGTTGAACTCGAAGTTGAGCCGCATGCTCCGCTCGTCCCAGTTGCCGCTGCCGAACATCGCCCACGCCCCGTCCACGACCAGGAGCTTCGTGTGCTCGAACGGCGGCGGCGACATCCAGACGTTGCAGCCCCGGGCGAGCACCTGCCAGAGCATCGCGTCGCTCGCCCAGCCGACGAGGGCCAGGTTGTTCTCCTCCGGAATCACGATGTCGACCGTGACGCCGCTCATGGCGGCCACGTCGAGCGCCTGGAAGATGGCGTCGTCCGGGAGGAAGTAGGGCGTCATGATCCGCACCGACGTGCGGGCCGCCGCCAGCGCCCCCACGAGCACCAGCTTGATCCGGCCGATGTCCGGGTCGTCCGGGCCGAACCGGATGCCGCGGGCGAGCATGCCGCCGGCCGGCTCGAGCACGGGCCGCCACGCGGGACCGTCGAGCGTCTCCTCCGCCGCGAAGGCCCAGTCCTCGGCGAACACCTCGAGCAGCTGCGCGACGACCGGCCCCACGATCCGGAAGTGGGTGTCGTGGACGGGATGCGCCGGCGCGTGGGCGAGCCAGCAGCCGTCGCGAATGTTGAGCCCTCCCGTGAACCCGATCCGGCCGTCGACCACCATGATCTTGCGGTGGTTGCGGAGATTGGCGTAGGGGAAATAGAAGGGCACGGTGGTGGGCAGGAACCGCGCCACGCGGACCCCTCGGGCCGCCAGCGTGCGGGTGATCGACGGCCAGGTGTAGGCCGCTCCGATGCCGTCGATCAGCACCCGGACTTCGACGCCGCGGGCCGCCGCCCGCCCCAGCGCCTCGGCGAAGATCCGGCCGGTGGGGTCGTTGTCGAAGATGTACGACGCGAGGGCCACGCTGCGGGAGGCCTCCTCGATGGCCTTCAGCATCTGCGGATAGGCCTCGTCGCCCCCCGCCAGCACCTCGATGACGTTGCCATCCACGAGCGGGCGGTCGGTGACGTTGCCCACCAGCGTGGCGAGGGACCTGAGGGGGGAGTCGTCCGGGCCGATCGCCTCGCGCAGCCGCTCGACCGCGGCCACGGCCGGCTCCAGCTCGTGGGTGATCCGGGCCTGGCCCGCCCGCAGCTGGGTGGCCCGCGAACGGATGCGGTTCACACCCAGCAGTGCATAGAGAAGAGGGCCGAGGCCGGGGGAGAGCCAGATCAGGCCCACCCAGCCGATCGTGGAGCGGGTGTCCCGCTTCACGAGGATGGCGTGCACCGACGCGGCGAGGCTGAGGCCGAAGAGGGCGGCGGCGGTGAGGTGGGGCCAGAGATGCCTGATCCACTGCGTCGCCGCATCCAGAAACGCTTCCATGCGGGCAGGCTAGCAGACGGCCGGGCCGGGCTCGGGGGGCCCGCGAAGCCCGCCGCGGTGGGCTGACCCCGGGGGCCGACCCGGGGGCCGACCCGGGGGCCGGGGTGGAGCGATTCGCCCCACTCCGGCGGTCGGGGTGGAGCGAATCGCTCCACCCCCCGGCCTCCCAAGTGGAGCGATTCGCTCCAGCGCCCCAGGCCGCCGCCGGATCGGGCAAGAAAAAATGGCCGTGGGAAAAAGGGCTATTTCGGCCGCCAGAGCGATTTTCCCTGGATTTTTTGCAAGGCACCGATTCATGGGTCAGGGTTTGGCACGGCGGTTGCATTTCCTTTCTCCCGTCGCGGGACGCTCAGGGCGTCGCCGGGATCCGGTCGCTCGGCCGGGCACACCAATCACGTTCGTTTTTCGTCACGTTTCTTCTTGGGAGATTGCCTCATGAACCTCATCACAGTTGGTTTGATCGCCGCCCTCTCGGCCGTCCTCGCCTGCGGTTCCGCAGCCGATGCCGCCCCGTTCGCCTCCAGCTCGATCGTCGTCGGCTCCACCGATGGTTTCGGCACCGTGGCCCTCGGATCGCTCGCCTGGGCCGGTGAGAACGAGACGCTCGCCGACGTGGAACTGACGCCGCTGGCGACCGCCGCCGACGACGTCAACATCGAGATGGTCACCGCCCTGGCCGCTCCGGAGCCGCCGGCGATCGTGCTGGCCGGCATGGCCCTCGGTGGCGTGCTCTGCGGCCGGTCGCTCCTCAGGAAGAAGAAGGCCGTCACGGAGAGCCACTCGTGAGCCGCATCCCCGGATACGTCACCGCGAGGACGCTGACGTCGACCGACGTCGCCCTCTGCCTCGTGCCCATCGCCCTGTTCCTCTCGATCGTGACGCTGGTCTGACCGTTCAGCCACCGCACGAGACACGTTCCAACTCCTCCTCCGTCAGACTCGCAGCGAAAGGATCCTGATCATGGTCGTCGCCTCCACCACGTCGGCTCTGCTCGACGAAGCCGGCACCTCCCGTGCCCCCAGCATCGTGGTCGTCGATCCCCGATTCGACGCGTATGCATCGCTCGCCGCGAGTGCTCGGATGGGTCGCATCGACCTCCATCTGCGGTCTGCCGGCGGCGCGGCCCTGAAACTCGCCGATCGGATCGACGTGGACGCGTGGCTGGTGGCGTCGGAACTCGACGACATGTCGGGTGAGGATTTCGTCGGCCTGCTGCAGGCACGGCGGGGCGAGGTGAAGGTGGCGCTGGTCAGCGAGTGGCCGGTGGGCTCGCGGCAGCACACGCTGGCCGAGCAGACCGCCCGTGAGGCAGGCGTCGACGTGGTGCTGTCCACGCCGATCTCGATGGCCGACCTCGAGCAGCTGCTCGGTCTGCCGGTCGAGGAGCGCCGCCGCCGGTTCGCGGTGACGGGCCGCTCGTGGGCCGCGGTGCCGGTGAGCGTCGGGGCCGCGATGGTCGCCATCGCGGTGCTGATGATCGGCTGATCGCCGCTGGCGATTCAGAAGGGGTTGGGGACGAACGTCCCGCCCCGGCAAAGGTGCAGGTGGCGAAACGACGCCACCTGCCCTGTCGTTTCCAGGGCGTTGCAAAAGGCGGCGTCGTGGAAGCCCTCGATGTCGATGCTGCCCCGCCAGCCGGCGGTGCGAAGCTCGCCGATCAGCCGGCCCCAGTCGGTGTCGCCGAAACCCGGCAGCCGGTGGGCCGCGTAGGGCACGGCTCCGCGGATGCCGTGCCGGCGGACGACGTCCCAGAGGATCGTCGCGTCCTTCCCGTGGATGTGCCAGATGCGGCCGGCGTAGCGGCGGATCTGGAGGAGCGGGTCGGCGAAGCTCAGCAGCTGGTGGCACGGCTCCCATTCGAGTCCCAGGGCCGGGCTGTCGACCGCGGCGAACATGGCGTCCCACGCGTCCGGGGCGTGCGCGATGTTCCAGTCGCCGGTCAGCCAGGTGCCACGCTTCTCGCAGTTCTCGAAGGCGATGCGCACGCCCCGATCCTCCGCCCTGCGGGCGAGCGGGCCGAACACCGCCGCGAACGGGTCGTAGGAGTCGGGCACCGGCCGGCCGGGAATCCGGCCCGCGAAGCCGGCCACGATGTCGCAGCCGAATCGGGGTGCGGCGTCGATCAGCCGCTCCCAGTCGGAGACGGTCTCGGGGCTCGTGAGCGGATTGCCGTAGACGCCGAGGGCACTCACGCGGCGGGGCACGCCGTCCGCCGCCGGATGCACGTCGAGCACCGCTCGGACCGCGTCGGCCAGCCGCTCCACCGGCGCGTCGCCCACACCGCGGCCGAAGCTCACCTGGAACGTCTCGAACCCGTGCGGCAGCAGCTGGCGAACCACCTCGGCGGTGCGGTCGTGGGCGGGCACCAGCGTGCCGAGCCGGATGTCATCGTGGGCGTGCATGGCCGCCGATTCTATCCGGGAGTACCATGCCCCGAATGCGGCTTCTGAGCTGGAACATCCACAAGGGCATCGGCGGCCGCGACCGACGCTACGCGCTCGGCCGGGTCATCGACTGCATCGAGGCCGAGAATCCGGATCTGATCTGCCTCCAGGAGGTGGACCGGCACGTCCGCCGCAGCGGCCACGATGATCAGCCGCGGCTGCTCGCCCGGCAGTTTCGCTGCCACGCGGTGTTCCAGCCGACCGTGGCCGTGGCGCGGGGTGGCTACGGCAACCTGGTTCTCTCGCGGTGGCCGGTCTCGAGCCGTCATCGGATCACGCTCCGGCAGGGCGGCCGCAAGCCGCGGGGCGCCCAGCTGCTCGTGGTGGATTCCCCCGAGGGGCCCCTGCACCTCGTGCACACGCATCTCGGGCTCGCCGAATCGGAACGCCGCTGGCAGGTGGCCCGGCTCCTGGGCCACATGCTCTTCCGGTCGGCCGATTCCCACCCCGCGCTGATCGTCGGCGACTTCAACGACTGGCGCAACAGCCTCGCGGACGGGTCGCTCGCCGCGAGCGGCTTTCGGCACGTGACGGCGCCGATCTCGCGATTCCGCACGTTTCCGGCCTGGCTGCCGGTGGGATCCCTCGACAAGGCGTTCGTCCGCGGCCCGATCGAGGTGCGGCACGCCCGCGTGGTCCGCACGAGCCTCGCGAAGGTCGCCAGCGACCACCTG
>JBIIMU010000463.1:0-2711 GCA_044337845.1 Pirellulales bacterium
CGGTTCGGTCGCCGTCGCCCTGCATGCCGTGGGGTCGCTCCGCGGCTCCGCCGGCAGGCCGACGCTGATCGTGGAGGTGGCGGCCACCGCGGGCGGGTTCGCGGTGCCGGCGGCTCCACACGACGCAGTGCGGGCCACGATCGTGCTCGATCGGGCCGCGGGCGGCGAGCCGCTCGCCTGGCGCTGGGGCTGTCGGGCCGTGGCGGCCGTCGCCGACCGGATGCAGTCCGGCGATCGCGTGACCCTGGTGGTGGCCGGGCCGGTGCCGAGGGTGGCGATCCGCGATGCCACCGGTCCCGACCTCGCCCGCGTCGCCGCCGACCTGGCCGGCCTCGCGGCGTCGCCCGGGTCCGACCTCGACGCGGCGCTGGCGGTCGCGCGGACGGCCACGGCCGACACCGCGCGGACCGTCGTCGTCGTCCAGGACGGTGCCGACGCGAGCGGCGGCGTCGAGACCCGCACGGCCCTCGGCCGCTGGCAGGAGCGCACGGCCTCCGGGCCCGGGGACGAGGCGGCCTCGGATCCGGGCTCGGTCGACTTCGTGCTCGTCGACCCGGGCACCGAGTTCGAGCCCTCACGTCCCGCGGTGTCGTTCGGCCGCACCGCCGCCGACGCGGTCGCGATCCGGCGCGCCCTCCTGGCCGGCGTGTTCGGCCGCGAAACGCTCGTCGCGGGACGCGGACGGCTCACGGTCGACTTCGATCCCGCCACCGTCGCCGCCTACCGGCTCGTCGGACACCGCCAGTCCGCGGTCGAATCGCTGGCGGACGGCCACCCGGAGACGATCGACCTGCACGTCGGCGAGACCGCCCGGGCCGTCTACGAGGTGGTTGCCCGATCCGCGACACCGGTGAAGGTGGCGGCGCGGTTCCAGTGGACCTCCGGCGCCGGATCCCACGAGGTGCGGGCGGCCCTTCGCGGCGGCCCCGACGCCACCGCGACCACGCCTTCGCCCCATGGCTGCGAACTCCTGCTGGCCGTCTCGCTCGGCGACGAGGCGACCGGATCCGCGCACGCCGTCCCTCGGGGTCGTGCCGCCGCAGCCGAACTCATCGCCCGATGGCGGGCCCGCGGCGACGTCACGCCGCTCGGCACGGTCCTCGCCGATGCGGTCATGGCCGCGCGGGGTCGCGGGGCCGATGGCCTCGATCCCTGACCGCGGTTTGACGCCCCTTCCCGCCCCTTCCACAATGCGATCTGCACCGGGAACTTCCGCCGCCCCACTCGCCCACGCCATGCGCACGGCCACCTGCATCCTGTCGTTGCTCGCCTTGCTCGCCGCCTGTGGCGGGTCGGTCTGCGCCGCGGCCGACGAGGGCAGCCCTCCGCGGCACGCGGCGGCCGACGCGACGCTCCGCAGCCTGCTCGACGCGCTCGAGGAACGGCAGATGCCCGACGCCATGCTGTGGGCGGTGGAGTCGGCCGCTCGCGATTCGTCGCTGTCGGCCGAAGCCAAGGTGGAGCTGCCGTTCCTCCGGGCCACGGCGCTGGTGGGCCTCAGCCGCACGGAGCCCGACGCGCAGAAGCGGAGCAGGCTGCTCGACGAGGCGGAGGCGTCGATCGACGCCTTTCTGAAGCAGTCTCCCGCCGGCGAACGGGCGATCGACGCCTTTTCGCAGAAGGGCAACCTGCTGGTCGAGCGCGGCCGCGGCAGGCTCGCGTTGGCCGCCCGGCCCGGGGCCGACGCCGCGCCGCTCAAGGCCGAGGCGGTGAAGTTCTTCGACGCCGCGATCGCGGTGCTCGGCAGCCCGCCCGCCCCCGCCGGCAAGCCCGGCGCCGCGAAGCAGCCCGAGCCTGTGCGGGAGATCGCAGCGCCGGCGAATGCCGAGGAGGCCGTGCTCAAGGAACTCCGCGCGGTCGACGCGGAGATCGAGCGGATCCGCGAACCCGTGAAGGAGATTCGGGCGCAGGCCGCGGCGCTCGACGAGCAGGCGCGGCCCTTCGCGGAGGAGGTCGACCGGCTCGATCGGGAACTGCACAAGGTGGGCGTGGAGCAGGCCGCCCTCGAGAAGGCGATGGTGACGGGGCGTCAGGAGATCGCGCGGCTCCGCGTGCCGCCGCAGCCGGAGAAGGGGGACGAGAAGAAGCCCGCCGCGCGAGTCCGCGCGGAGCTCGACGCGCGGGCGAAGGCCAACCTCGCGCAGGCGCAGAAGCTCGAGGCCGAACTCCCGCCGCTGAACGCCAAGTACCAGGAGGTCGAGGACACGCGGAAGAGGCTCCTCGCGGAGCGGCGCAAGCCCGAGGGAGAGCTGTCCAAGTTCAAGAAGCAGCGGCTGCTGATCGACCGCGAGCTCGACGCCGCGGAGAAGCCGCTCGAGGGCCTGCTCGAGAAGCCGCTCGAGCGGCAGGAGACGCTCCGCACGAGGCTGCTGCAGGCGCGGCTGATGCTCGCCGAGGCGTTCTACGAGAAGTCGAAGGCCTTCGCGCCGTCGTCCCCGGAGTGGAAGGCCGCCCTCACGGCCTCGACCGCCGGGCACCGCGAGCTCGTCGAGAAATACGGCAAGCTCGGCGTGGCCTACCTCGCCCGCCTGAACCAGGGCCGCAACCAGGCGCTGCTCGGCGATCACGACGGCGCGCTGGTCACGCTCGCGCCCCTCTACGGCCTCGAGGCCGCACCCGGCCAGCCGATCTCGGCGCTCGGCATGACGCTCAAGACGCGGGCCCTCGGCATCGCGCTCGACAGCTGGCTGGCCAAGAAGCAGTACCGCGAT
>JBIIMU010000051.1:0-10641 GCA_044337845.1 Pirellulales bacterium
GAGTTCCCGCGTCGCGGCCGCCGTCTCCCGGGCCCGCGTCTCGACCGACCCCCGCGGCGTCGGTTCGCCATCGGTGAGATCGAGGATCCCCACCGCCATGCCGCGCGACCGCATCAGCGCGATCGTGCCCCCCATGCCGAGCTCCGCGTCGTCGGGATGCGGGGCGATCACCAGGACGTCGAGCATGCGGCACCGTGCGGTCGGGGGAGGATCGCGACGCGAGCCCGGAGAGCGGTTGCCGACCCCGGACGTCCGAGAGCATACTCGCCGCCATGCACCGAGCGGCGGAAAGCGACGGCCCGCGAGCGGAGGAGCGGCTCTACGAGGCCGCCGTCGCGCAGGCGCGGCGAGTCGCCGTGCTGGGCAGCGTCGAGTCGCTGCTCGGCTGGGACGAGCAGACGATGCTGCCGCCGGCCGGTGGCGGCCACCGGGCCGATCAGGCGGCGGAACTCGCCGCCGTGGTGCATCGCGAGCGGACGGCGCCCGAGCAGGGGGATCGGCTCCGCGAACTCGCCGCGGGCACCCTCGGCAGCCGCGGCTCGCCCGAGCAGCGGAGCACGATCCGCCTGCTGCTCGAGGAGTTCGAGAAGCAGGCCCGCACGCCGGCCCGGCTGATCGAGGAGCTGGCGCGGGTCGCCGTCGAAGCCCAGCAGGCCTGGGTCCGGGCCCGCCGGGAGTCGTCGTGGCCGGTGCTCGCGCCCTGGCTCGAGCGCATGATCGCGCTCAAGCGGGAGCAGGCCGCCTGTCGGTCGCCCGGCCTCGATGCCTACGACGCCCTGCTCGACGACTACGAGCCCGGCTGCCGGTGGCCGGCCCTGGCCGCCCTGTTCGCCGAGCTGCGGGCCGAGATCGTGCCGCTCGTCCGCGCGTGCGGGGAGTCGGCCACGCGGCCCGACGACCGCTTCCTCGTCGCCGGCCGGTTTCCGGTCGACGCCCAGAAGCGATTCGTCGCGGAGGTGGCCGCGGCGATCGGCTTCGACTTCTCCCGGGGCCGGCTCGATACGACGGCGCACCCCTTCTGCACGTCGCTCGGGCCGGACGACTGCCGGATCACGACCCGCTGGAGCGAACACGCGCTGCCGACGGCGCTGTTCGGCGTACTCCACGAGGCCGGCCATGGCCTCTACGAGCAGGGGCTGCGGCGCGAGTGGTACGGCCTGCCGCCCGGCGAGGCGGCGTCGCTCGGCATCCACGAGTCGCAGTCGCGGCTCTGGGAGAACCTCGTGGGCCGCTCGCTCGGCTTCTGGCGGTGGTGCATGCCGCTGGCGCGGCGGGCCTTCCCGGATGCCCTCGCCGAGGTCACCCCCGAGGCCATGGTCCGCGGCCTGGCGGTGGTGCGGCCCTCGCTGATCCGTGTCGAGGCCGACGAAGTGACCTACAACCTGCACGTCATGCTGCGGTTCGATCTCGAGCGGGCGTGGGTGCACGGCGACCTCGCGGTGGGCGATCTGCCGGCCGCGTGGAACGACCGCTTCGCGTGCGACTTCGGCATCCGCCCATCCGACGACGCGGAGGGCGTGCTGCAGGACATCCACTGGAGTGCCGGCCTGGTCGGCTACTTTCCGACCTACGCGCTCGGCAACGTCTACGCGTCGCAGCTGATGGCCGCCGCCCGCCGGGCCAGCACCGACCTCGATGCCGAGATGGCGGCGGGCCGGTTCGGGCCGCTGCTCGACTGGCTGCGCCGCGAGATCCATACGGCGGGCCGGATGCTCTCCCCGGGGCAGTTGGTCGAGCGGGCCACGGGCGGCCCCGTGTCGGCCGCGAGCCTCGTCGCCAGCCTGCGGGAGCGGTATGGCCCCGCCCACGGGCTCTGACGGCGGCGTGCCACCCGCGCCCCTGTCGGTCGGGCCCGTTGGTACACTCGGGCCGTCGGGAGTGGCCCGACTTCGAGGAGGGCAGCCCAGGGGCGCGAGGGGAGAGCATCGATGGCCGACGACGACAAGCAGGGCGACGGTTTCGATCCGTGGGCGGAGCTCGAGTCCACCCCCGGCCCCGACGCGGAGGGCGGGTTCGAGTTCGCGTTCGACGAGGCCGCCGAGGTGCAGGACGGGGAGCTGCCGCCGGCGCCCCCGTCGGCTGAACTCGACGCCGCCGTCGGCGGCACGGCCGATGCGGATGCCGGCTTCGGCGGCAGCGACGAGGAGATCTCGGACTGGTTGGCGGACGTGGCCGACGGTGAGATCGAGCCCACGCCCCTCGGGGTGTTTTCGGGCGACGACGACGTGACGTCGGCGGATGTCGGCGATCCCGAGGCGGTGCGCGTGGGGTTCGGTGAGTCGGGGATCATCGACGACGACCCGCCGATTTCCGCGACCGATTCCGACGGTGCCGAGTCGCCGGCCGCGGCCGATTCCTTCGGCTGGGATGACGGCGAGATCGAGTCGGCGGTCGAGTCGGCTCCGTTCGGCGTCGTGGGCGCCGAGCCGGACGAGCCCGGCGGCGAGGCCACCGAGTTCGAGGACACGGACTTCATGGCCGCGACCACGGATGCCGAGCCCGACAACGGCGGCTTCGCCGGCGCCGCCGGCGACCTCGCCATGGCGGCGGCCGGCGGGGCGGCGGCCGGCGGGGCGGCGGCGATCGTGACGGGAACGAAGCCGACCAGATCGCAGCGGGCCAGGAAGGGCGGCCTCGGGCAGATCATCGGCATCGCGCTCGGCGGCCTGCTCGCGCTGCCGATCACCTTCGCGATCCTGATCTGGGGCTTCCGCAAGGACCCGTTGCAGATCGTGCGGAACGTGCCGGAGTCGATGGCATTCCTCTTTCCGCAGGAGCTCGTCTCGGGCGGTCGGTCCAGCCCCGTCGGCCTGGGCGCCGCTCCCACGCTCGACGACGTGCCCGAGGTGGTCGACGCCGGCGGGCCAGGAGAGACGCCGGAGCCGCCGATCCCGGCGGAGCCGGCGGGCGAGCCACCGATGCAACCGGACGGAGAGACGATCGTCGCGGTGGACGCCGTGCCCGACGAGACGCCCGCCGAGCCGGGCGTCATGCCGGACGACGGCCAGACGCCGCTCCCGGCGGAGCCGGCCGCGGCCCTGGGGGCAGTCGTCGCCGACGCGGCGTCCGAGCCGGCCGACGCACCGCTGCCGGATGCCGCCGCGGCCGATCCATTCGCCGGTCTTGCAGCACCGCTGCCGCTCACGTCCGAGCCGCTCGCGGCCGTCGTTCCGCAGGAGTCACCGCCCCCGAGTCCGGTGCCGGAGCCGCTCGACCTGTCGGCGGTCGAGAGCGCGGTGGCCGCCGCCGACGAGGCGTTGCTCGCCGTCGAGGCCGCGGCCGACGACGTCGATCCCGATCCGGCGCGGCAGGCCCGGCGCCGGAATCGCCTGCTCGTGGAGTGGTATCGCCGGGTGTCGCTCGTCGCGGAGGAACTCGCCACGCTCGAGCGGCTGGCGGCCGATACCGGTCGGCCGCTCGAGGGGCCGCCGGAGGCCGTCGCTCGGCTTCAGGCTGCGGCGGTGGCTGATCCCGCCCGGCTCGGCGATCTGGCCCGGCTGGCCCGGGACTGGCTCGCCTACCGAGGCCGCTCGACCTCGGGAATCGTGATCCCCGCCGTGCTCTCGGGCGTGCGGCACGTGGGGCCGTACTGGTGCTCCACCGTCACCGTATCCGAGACCGGCGATCGCGCTCGTGAGCTCGTCGTGATCTCGCGGTCGGAGCCCGCGGCCACCCCGGGCGAGACGGTGCTCGTCACCGGACTGATCGTGGATGGGGACACGCTCTGGGCATCCGACGTGCGGCCGGCGGCGGCCGGCGCGGCACCGACGATCGACCCCTTCGCCGCGCCGTGAGCCGTGCCGCGGAGGCCGCCGCGGTCTTCGCGGCCGGCGCGGAGGCGATCGCGGCGGCCGTGCGCGGCGGCCGCTGTCGGGCGGCTGCGATGCTCGACGAGCACCGGCGTCGGGCCGTGGATGCGGCGCTGCTGAATGCCCTGGTGCAGCCCTGCCTCGAGCGCGCCGCGGTCGCGGCCGACGAGATCGATCGACGGCAGGCGGACGGCGTGCTGGGCGATGCGCCGCTCGCCGGGGTGCCGGTGAGCGTGAAGGAGTGCTTCCCGGTCCGGGGCCTGCAGACGACGCTGGGCATGATCCACCGCCGCGGGGTCGTCGATCGCGACGATGCCGAGGTGGTTCGCAGGATCGAGGCCGCCGGGGGCGTGGTGGTCGGCAAGGCCAACGTGCCGCAGGCGATGTATCTCCACGAGACCGACAATCCCGTCTGGGGCCGGACGGCGAATCCCCGCGACACCGCGCGGGGGCCCGGGGGCTCGAGCGGGGGCGACGCGGCCCTCGTGGCCTCCGGCGTGGTGCCGCTCGGGATCGGCAACGACCTCGCGGGCAGCCTCCGCCAGCCCGCCCACGCCTGCGGGATCGCGACGCTCGTGCCGCGGACCGGCGTGGTCGGTCGCGGCGGGGCCTTCGAGACGATGCCCGGCCTCCGCGGCGTGTCGTCGCGGGCGGGCTTTCTCGCCCGCCAGGTGGGCGACCTGGAGCTCGCGCTCGCCGCCATTGCGTCCCCGGGGCAGTGGCGGGCGCCGGCCGCGGTGCGGCGGATCGCCTGGTGGGACGAAGCCGGGCCGATCCCCGCGTCGCCGGCGGTGCGGCGGGGCGTGCAGGAGGCGGTGGCCCGACTGGCGGCGCTGGGCATCACCACCGTCCGTGTGGCGGGCGACCTCGCCGCCGAGGCGGCGTGGCTGCACCTCGGCATCCTCGCCGCCGACGGCGGCGCTGACGTGCGGCGGTTGTTCGCCGGCGAGCGGCCGATGCGCGGCGTCGGCAAGCTCCTGGCGATCGCCGGCCTGCCGCGCCGCTGGCGGGCTCCGGTGGCTGCGGTCCTGCGGGCCTCCGGCGGCCGGACCGAGGCCGAGGGAATCCTCCGCACGGGCCGCCGCACCGACGCGGAGCGCGACGACCTGCTCGCCGCGCGGGACGTCCTGGCGCGCCGCTACGCCGACCTCGTCGCGGGAGCCGATGCGGTCGTCTGTCCGGTGTCGGCCCTGCCCGCGCTCCGTCACGGCACGGCCGCGCGGCTCGTGCTTGCGGCCGCACCCTGCCTGCTGGCGAGCCTCCTCGACCTGCCTGCGGGAGTCGTCCCGATCACGACCGTGGCTGCCGGCGAGCAGGCGGCCCGCCGCTGGAGCGCCGACCGCGTCCTGCGGGCGGCGGCCGCCGCCGACCGGGGGAGTGCGGGCCTGCCGATCGGCGTGCAGATCGTCGGCGTCCCCGGCAGCGACGAGGCGGTCGTGCTCGGGGTGATGCGGCTGCTCGAGACGCGGGCCTGAGTCGGGCGGGCCTACGCGCCCATGCGGGCCGCGATCACCCGCGGCATCTGGTCGATCCGCAGCACCTCGCAGGCGGCGCCGGCGTCGATCGCGGCCTTCGGCATGCTGAACACCACGCTGGTGGACTCGTCCTGGGCGATCGTGTGCCACCCACGGCTGCGGAGCTTCATCAGCCCCTTGGCTCCGTCGCGGCCCATGCCGGTGAGCACCACCGCCGTGCCGGCCTGCGTCCAGAAGTCGGCCACGCTCTCGAAGAACACGTCGACGCTCGGCCGAAAGAACACGTCGCGAGGCTCCTGCCGGTACTCGAGCGTCTTCGATTTCGTCATCACGAGGTGGTCGTTGGTGCCCGCGAGGAGGACCTCGCCGGCCTGCGGCTCGTGGCCGTGCTCGATCACGCGGACGGCGTGGCCCGTCCGGTCGCCGAGCCACTTCGCCAGGCCGGGCGCGAAGGCGACGTCCACGTGCTGCACGACGACCACCGCCACGTTCCACTCGTGGGGCAGCGGAAACACCAGGTCGGAGATCGCCTTGGGCCCGCCCGTCGACGCCCCCACGACGAGCAGCCGCGGCGGCGCCGACGAAGCCGGACGCCGCTGCTGCCGCCGCGGGTCGGCGGTCGCACCGACCAGTTTGGCGATCGTGCCGATCTTCTCGACCAGCGCCCCGGCGCCCGTCACTTCGCCCCCGGGACCGAGCATCGGGGTGTCGACCGCGTCGAGCGCCCCGTAGCCCATGGCGTCGTAGACGAGCGAGATGTTGCCGCTCACCGTGGCGGTGACGACGAGGATCGCGCACGGGGCCGACGCCATGATCTGCCGCGTGGCCTGGGCGCCGTCCATGTGCGGCATCAGCAGATCCATGAGGATCAGGTCGGGCCGGTCGCGCTTCGCCATCGCGATCGCCTCGACGCCGTCCGCGGCCGTCCAGGCGACGACGTGGTCGGGCAGGCTGTCGACGACCCTGCGGAGGGCCTCGCAGGCCGCCTTGAGGTCGTTCACGATCCCGATTCGCATGGGGGGTCCTAGGTCGCGGCCTCGCCGATCAGGTCCACGATCGTATCGACGAACGTCTCGTCGTGGAAACTGCTTTTCGTGAGATAGCGGTTCGCCCCGGCGTCGAGGCCGCGGATTCGATCCTCTTCGCGGTCCTTGTAGGAGACGATCACCACGGGGGTCTCGCGGCGGGCGGGATCGGCCTTGAGCAGCGACACGAGGCCGATGCCGTCCATGCGCGGCATGTCGACGTCGGTGACGACGAGGTCGTAGTGCGTGCCGCGGATGGCGTTCCAGCCGTCCATCCCGTCCACGGCCACGTCGACCGTGAACCCGCGGGCCTGAAGCAGCTGCCGCTCGAGTTCCCGCACGGTGATCGAGTCGTCCACCACGAGGATCCGCTTGCGCTGCCGCGCCTGCTCCGCCATCCGTTCGAACTCGACGCGGGACAGCCGCCGGCCCATGAGCACGTTGTCGATCGAACGGACGAGGTCCTCGACGTCGACGATCAGCACCGGGTCGCCGTTCTCCAGCAGCGACGCGCTGTTCACGTTCGGCACCTTCCCGAGCCGGAGGTCGAGGGGGCGGACCTCGAGGTCGCGCTCGCCGAGGAACGAGTCGACGATCATGCCGAACTGCTGGCCGCGGTCGCTGATCACCACCACGGGCATCGGATCGGCGGGCGCGAGGGCCGGCCGCTCCAGGATCTGGGCCGCCATCACCAGCCCGATCGACACCCCGTCGCGGTCGAAGTACTGCCGGCCCTCCACGGTGCGGATGTCCTCGCCCCGGCAGAACAGGATCTGATCGATGCGGGTCAGGGGAAACGCGTAGGGCTCGCCGCCGATCTGCACGAGCAGCGCGCGGATCACCGACATCGTGATCGGCAGCTGGAGGGTGAACACGGTCTGGCGGCCGGGCTGGGTCGACACGCGGACGCTCCCGCCCACGCTCTTGACCATGCTCTGGACGACGTCGAGGCCGACGCCCCGGCCCGAGATCTCCGTGACGCTCTCCTTGGTGGAGAAGCCCGGCAGAAACAGGAACTCGAGCAGTTCCAGCTCGCTGAGCTGGTCGGCGACCTGCCGGGCCACCAGCCCGCGGGTCACCGCGTGGGACCGCAGCCGCTCCACGTCGATGCCGCGGCCGTCGTCCACGAGGGTGATCTGCAGCATGCCGGCGCGGTGCCGGGCCTCGAGGCGGATCGTGCCCGTGGCCGGTTTGCCCGCGGCCTCGCGGTCGCCCGGCAGCTCGATGCCGTGGTCGAGGGCGTTGCGGATCAGGTGCGAGAGCGGCGCCTCGAGCTTGTCGAGGATGTCGCGGTCGACGCCGGTCTGCTCGCCCCGAACCTCGAATCGCACCTGCTTGCCGAGCGTCCGCGCGACGTCGCGGACCAGCCGCGGGAAGCCGCGGATGCCGTCGGCGAGCGGCCGCATCCGGCTGACGATCACCTCGTGGTGGAGGCGATTCGAGAGATCCTCGTTGCGGCGGGCGAAGCTCTCGAAGTCCTCGACGTGCCGCGTGAGCATGCCGAGGGCGGCGTCGGCCCGCTCCCGGATGGTGGTCAGCATCGCGGTGACGGTGGCCGGGACGGACACGTCGCCGGCCTTGAGCTTCTCGTCGAGCGCGGCGATCGCGTCGCAGAGATCGACGTCGGTGGCCCGCAGCTGGAGGAGCGAGTCGACGAACGGCCGCAGCTGGCGGGTCTCGACGAGCGACTCGCCGGCGAGGCCCACCAGCCGGGTGAGGCTGTCGGCGGAGACGCGGACGACGCGATCCGCCGGTTCCGGCGGGACCGGCTTCGGCGCCGCGGCCGGTGGCAGCGCGGGAGCCGGCGGCACCGGTGGTGGGACCACCGTGGGCCGGGGCTCCGGGACGGCGGCCGGGGCGCGGGCCGACACGGCGGCCGGGGCGGGGGCCGGGTCGGTCGCCGGTTCGGCGAGGATGGCGGCGAGGTCGCCGACGACCTGCTCGGCCCGTGCGGCCCACGGGCCGGCGGCATCGAGGGCATCGTCGGCCCGGGAGATCGCCCCCAGGAAGTCGATCGCGGCGAGCAGCCGATCCCCATGCCGCGGCTGCACCTGGAGCCGATTCCTGCCCGCGGCGACGAACACGTCCTCCAGCGCGTGGGCGACCCGCACGGCGGGGTCGAGCCCGACGATCCGGGCCGCGCCCTTGAGCGAGTGCGCCGCCCGCATCATCGCCTCGACCGTCTGAGGCGACCGCTCCAGCTCCTCGATGGCGAGCACCCCCGAGGAGAGCACGGCCGTCTGGCTCTCGGCCTCGAGCCGGAAGAGTTCCAGCATCGAGAATCCGCTGAGGTCTTCGGTCATGGCCGGTCGTCTCCGTTCATGGCGACACCGTGGCGCTGAAGGCCTCGAACAGCCGCACGTCGTCGAGCAGGGCGACGGTGCGGTCCTGCCATTCGAAGAGCGCCGACGAGCAGCGGGCCGCGGCCTGCCCGACGGTCGACGGCACCGCCCGCAGGTCGGCGCGGCCAACCCGGTGCACGCCGGCGACCTCGTCGACTCCGAACACCCACCGCTCCGCGGCCGCGCTCGAGTCCCGCTCGGCGACGATCAGCCGCGGGGTGCCGTCGCCCTCGTCGCCGCCGGCCCGCGTGGTCGGCCCGCCCTCGAGGCCGAGCACCGCGTGCAGCGAGACGCAGAGCTGCAGCTGGCCGCGGATGTTGACGAGTCCTGCGAGCGGCGTTCCATGCCGGTGCGGCACGGTGTGGATCGTGCGGGCCGGGGTGACCTCCACGAGGGCAGCGGTCGGCAGCGCGAGCCACTCGCGTCCCACGCGGAACACGAGCACGCTGGAATCCGCCCCCTGCGCCGCCTCGGCCGGCTCCTCGAGGATGGCCCGCCAGGAGTCGAGGTATCCCGGGGGCGCGCCCCGCTCGAAGAATCCACGGGCCGCCTCGGCCAGCACCGGGCAGTTGCGGCAGTGGACGAACGACTGGAGCTCGGGGCAGCTGCGATCGCCGGACACGCCGATCACGCGCCAGCACTCGGGCATCGGAGCGTGCCGCGGCGGGGCCGTCTCGCGGACGTGATCGATCATGGCGTCCCCTTTCGGGCGACGACGCGGGCCGCCGACTGGCGATAGGTCTCGGCCATCCGCAGGTCACCCCGTTGCCGGGCGAGGAGGGCCAGCGCCAGGAGCGCCTCCTCGTGGGCCGGCTCGAGATAGAGCGTCTTGTGGAAGCACCCTTCGGCGCGGTCGCCGTCGCCGAGCGACTGGTGCAGCATGCCCATCAGGAAGAACAGCTCCGGCGACGGCGGCAGCCCCGGGCGGGCCCGCTCGCAGAGTTCGAGCGCCTCGAGATGCCGCCGGGCGTTCGCGAGCGTCCCGGCCCGCTCCAGCACGTCGGCGATCGTGGCCGCCGGAGCCTCCGGCGCGGCACCGGCCGCGGCGGCCGCCGGCGGGCTCGCGGCCGCCGGCGCGCGGGGGACGGTCGTGGCGGCTGGGGACGCGGCGGGGCGGACGGTCGCCGCCGGTCGGCCGCCGGTCGGCGCCGCGTGCACGCCGCGTCGCAGCGCGAACACGGAGGCGGCGCCGGCGGGGATCCAATCCCCGCGCATGATCGGCGGCTCCGCGGCGCCGAGCACGAGCACGCCCTCCGGGCGGAGCAGCCGGTCGAGCGTGCGCTCCAGGGCGGCACGGGCCTCGGAGGTCAGGTAGATCAACAGGTTCCGGCAGAAGATCACGTCGTAGGGGCCGCGGCCCTCCGCAAAGCCCTTGTCGAGCACGTTCGCCCAGGCGTACGCGATGCAGGTGCGCACCCGCTCGTCGAGCACCGCGACCGCGCCGTCCTTGCGGAACCAGCGGTCGCGGAAGGCGGTCTCCGCGTTGCGGAACGCGTTGGCGGAGTACCGTCCGCGCCGGGCCCGCTCCAGGGCGGCGTGGCTGACGTCGACGGCGTCGATCGCGAACTGGCTCGGCGCCAGTCCCGCGTCGAGGAGGGCCATCGCCACCGACGCGGGCTCCTCGCCCGAGGCGCAGGGCGCGCAGAGGATCCGCACCGGGCTGCGGCCGGGGATGGCGGCGACGGTCGCGGCGACGTCGGCGACGAAGGCGAAGACCTGCCGGTCACGGAAGAACCAGCTCTCGGCGACGATCACCTGGTCGACGAGCCGGTCGCGTTCGGCCGGATCGGCCTTCACGGAGTCGACGTAGGCATCGACGTCGGCGATGCCCACGGCCGCCATCCGGTCGCGAACCGCACGGGCGATCGACGCCTGCCCGATCGTCGCGGCGTCGAGCCCGATCCAATCCCGCAGCAGGCGCTCGGCGGCGGCGGTCATGGCTGCGGCTCCGGCTTGCCGGGATGCAGGCCCCCGGCCGCCTCCGCCGGGA
>JBIIMU010000464.1:0-2702 GCA_044337845.1 Pirellulales bacterium
GCTCGGCGGCGAGTCGCCGCAGGAGATCGTGGCCGCCGCCGGACCGCGGTGGCGACACGTCCACGCCAGCGAGCCGGGGCTCGCCGCGGTGGGCACCGGCGGGGTCGATCATGCGGCGCTGGCGGCGGCGCTCCGCGGCGTCGGTTACGACGGCCACGTCTCGGTGGAGATGACGCAGGGGCCGGCGGGCACGTCGTGGCGGCCGCGGCTCGAAGCGGCGCTCGGCGTGGTGGCGTCGGCCTATGGCGGCGCGGACCCGGCGGGTGTCGCGCGGGTCGCCTGAGTTCGCTCAGGCCTCGGCGTCGGCCGCCCGCGTCGCCCCGCAGCCCGAGATCTGCCGCGGCCTGGCCGTGGCGGGCCGGGCCAGCCGCCAGGCCGAGAGGTCGCGGCCCGTGCGGCGTTCGATCGCCTCGATGTCGGCCGCGTAGAGATCGAGCAGCGGTGGCAGCAGCGACGGCCGCAGCGGCGGAGGCACGGTGTCGAAGGCGCCCGCGCCGAGGTGCGGCACCACGACCTCGGCGAGGTCCTCGGCAGGCAGGGCCGCGAACTCCGCGGCGTCGATCCCGAGGTGTCCCGCCAGATCGTCGAGCACCTCGCGAGGCCGCGCCGCGATGTCGTCCTGGAAGAGCACGAGCAGCTGGTCGGCGGGAAAGACAGACCCCCAGCGATCGAGGCAGCCGACATAGTCGCCGCGGCCGCGGGACGCCGCGGATCGAAAATGATCCAGGAACCACTGATCGCTCGCCTCGTGCACGAGCATCTGGGCGCGGGCGAGGCCCATCAGCGCCGCCGACCAGGCCCGCTCCACGGGGTTGCGGAGGCTGACGAACAGCCGCACGCCGGGGCAGCGATCGTGGATGGCCCGGATCCGCTCCACCGGCAGCGTGGAGTAGGCGGGCGTGATCTCGCCCGAGCGGATCGGCCGGCCCGTCCGCGACCGTCGCGAGGGGGGCTGGAGGAGCCGCACCCATTCGTCCGCGTCGCGGCCGGCGGCATCCCAGTAGTGCGCCTCCTTGCCCCGCGGAAACGCCACCTGGGGATGGCGGGACAGCTGGTGGTAGAGCCAGGTGGTGCCCCCCTTCTGCACGCCGATGCCGAGAAAATCGACGGTCGGTTCGGCGGCGGGCACGGCGAACATGCGGGCCATCCTAGTCAGCGTGTCGGCGCACCGGCAATCATCGGCCGCCCCACCGCCGTGCCTGGCGGGCCGCCGCCGGCGTAGAATCCTCCGCTGCCTCCGGAGACCCGTCCCGTGCCCCGACTGCTCGCGTTCGCCGCCGTCGTGTTGCTGTCGATTCCCGGGGGGGCACCGTCCGCCGCGGAGCCCGCCACGGCGGCGCCGGCCGATGCGGCGGCGCTCGTGGGCACCTGGCGGGCGGTGAGCATCGAGGCCGACGGTTCGACGTCGAATCCGGACGATGCGGCCAAGATCACGGTCGTCAACACCGCGGACGGCGGCTGGACGGTGCTGGCCGACGGCAAACTCGTCGCCCGGGGCACGAACGAACTCACGCCGTGGAGCGTGCCGAAGGCGATCGACTTCACGGTCGTGGAGGACGCCGAGGGCCCGGTCACCGAACGGCGGCATCTCGGGATCTACGAGCTCGAGCGCACCACGCGGCGGCTCTGCTTCGCGCCCGCCGGCGCCGAGCGGCCGGCCTCCTTCGCCGCCCCGCGCGGCAGCGGCCTGGTGCTCGTGACGTTCGAGCGGATCGCCGACTGACACGCCGCGGAGACGGCGGTGGAGTTCGACCCCGAGCCCTTGACGCGGGTCGCGGTGGGCGACGAGGTGTGGATCGACCTCAATCCGCTGCCGCCCGTCCAGCCGGCTGGCGTGACGAGATGAGGGTTGCACGCGGAGCCGCATCGCTCGTGCTGCTCGCCTGCGGATGGCCGCGGGCCGAGGCCGAGGAGACGTTCTCCCGCGAGGCGGCCGAGGGCGTGTATCGGGTCACGGTCGAGTTCGGCTGCGACGAGGCCGACAGCGTGACCACGTGCAAGGGGGAGGCCCGGCGGCTGTTCGTGCTCGGCGAGCGGGTGCCGAAGGGCGGGAGTGTTGCGAAGACTTTTCTCGTCGATGTGCATCGCCCGGAGTTTCCCGGGGGCCGGGTGGCGCTCAAGCAGCGGGAGCAGGGGTCGCCGACCTGGGACGAGCGGCTGACGCTCGAGTTTCTCGGAGGGGCGGCGGGCGTCCGTGACGTGGTGGTCGAGCCCCTCGCCGCCGACGCCGCCGTGACGCGCGTGTTTCTGGCGGGCGACTCGACCGTGACCGACCAGGCTCGGGAGCCCTACGCCGGCTGGGGACAGATGCTCCCGAGCTTTTTCGGGCCCCGTGCCGTCGTCGCCAACCACGCGGAGTCGGGGCTGGCGCTGGCGTCCTTTCGCGGCGGCCGGCGGCTCGACAAGATCCTCGCGCAGCTCCGGCCCGGCGATTTTGTGCTGATCCAGTTCGGCCACAACGACCAGAAGGCGAAGGAGGAGCGGGCCGGTGCCTTCGCCGGCTACTCGACGCTGCTTCGTGAGTTCGTAGACCGGATTCGCGACCGGGAGGGAAAGCCCGTGCTCGTCACGTCGGTCGCCCGGCGGCGGTTCGACGACACGGGTGCGGTGGTCGAGTCGCTCGGCGACTTCCCCGAGGCGGTGCGGCGCGTGGCGCTCGAAAAGGACGTGCCGCTCATCGATCTCAACGCGATGTCGAAGCG
>JBIIMU010000465.1:0-2700 GCA_044337845.1 Pirellulales bacterium
GGGCTCGGGCGCGAAGCTGAGCGTGCACCACAACCTCTACGCCCACCAGAAGGGCCGCCTGCCGCGGGTGGGCAGCTCCGTCGGCACCGGAGCCGTGAACGACTTCCGCAACAACGTGTTCTACAACTGGCTCGGCACCGCCGGGGGCGGCGCGAGCGGCCAGCCGAGCTTCAACAATTTCGTCGGCAACTTCTTCCTCGCGGGACCCGGTGGCGACAATCCTGTCGGTGGCTCGAGCACGGGGATCACGACCGCCTCCGGTGGCACCGGCATCTTCAGCGGGGCCAGTTCGGCGGCGACGCGGGTGCACCACGCCGGCAACCTCAAGGATACGAACAAGGACGGCGACCGGCTCGATGGCGTCGCGCTCACCAACTCCGACTTCTCATCGTCGACCTACGCCGCGACGCCCCATGACGCGGGCTACGTCGGCGTGACCGACTCCGCCGCGGCGGCCTTCGACCGCGTGCTCGACTACGCGGGCGCGCGGTGGTGGACCCGCGACGGCGTGGTGAGCACGGTCGACGAGCGGATCATCGCGGAGACGCGGACCGGCACGGGCCGCATCCTCGCCTGGGCCGACAACCCCAACGACCCGAGCGACGGCGCCGAGTGGAACGCCCTGAAGAACGCGCCGCTGCAGGCCCGGCCCGCCGGCTGGGACACCGACGGCGACGGCATGCCGGATGCATGGGAGCGGTCCCTGGGCCTCGACCCCGCCACGGCCGACAACAACGGCGACTTCGATGCCGACGGCTACACGAATCTCGAGGAATACCTGCATGAGCTGGCGGTCTGGCCGGCGCCCAAGCCGGCGGTTTTCTCCTCCGGCACGACCGCCCGCTACGCCCTTTCGAGCACGTGGGATACGGTCTGGCAGCCGTCTCGGTTCGACGGGGTCCAGATCAACTCCGGCACGGTCACGGTGGACGCGGTCGGCCAGTCCGGCGGCACGCTCACCCTGTCGGCCACGGCCGTGGCGGGCCAGATCCCCACGCTGGCCGTCACCGCCGGGAGCCTCCGGCTCACCGGCAGCCTCGTGATCGGCTCGGCGACCGGCTCGGCCGGCCGGGTCGTGCTCTCCGGAGGCGGGCTCGTGGTGGCCGGAACGATCGCCAGTGGCCCCGGCACGAACGGCCTGCTCACCGTGGCCGGCGGCACCCTCGCCGCCGGAGCCATCGACGTCACGCGGCTTCGGTCGGGCACCGGCGTGGCCCCCGGCGTGCTTCGCGTCAACGCCGCGACGATCGCCCCGGGTGACCACGGCATGGCAGGACACATGGCGGTGACGGGAAGCATCGCGTTTTCCGCGGGGACGCTGGCGATCGATCTCGGCGGCACCGCGGCTGCCACGGTCTTCCAGGCGGACACGGCCGCCTACGACCGGCTCGCGGCCAGCGGCGACATCGACCTGGGCTCGGCGCTGCTTTCGCTCGCCGCCACGAACGGCTACTCCCCCGCGCCGCTCGTGCCTCACACGATCCTCCAGGCCTCCTCCCTGACCGGCCGATTCGCGTCGATCGGGGGCCTCGACCTCGGCGCGGGGCGCCGGCTCGCCGTCACCTACACGGATCGATCGACGGTCGTCACCGCCGCCGCGGCGGGCGACTCGAACCTCGACGGCGCGCTCGACATCCTCGACGCTGCGGCGTTCGCGGCGGCCGGCCTGTTCGATGCGGGCGACCTCGCCACCTGGATCGACGGCGACTTCACGGGGGACGGGCTCGTGGACATCCTCGATGCCGCCGACTTCCTGACGCAGGGCCTCTACGACGCCGGGTCCTACGCGGCATCGGCCGGACAGGTGGCCGCCGTGCCCGAACCGGCGGCCCCGATGGCGGCGGTGGCGGCGGCGCTCGCCATGCTCCGTGCGGCCCTCCGCCGTCGGCCCCACCCGACCATGGCGTTGCGGTCTGGCCGCTGAGGGCCGGCCGGGCGCACAATCCGGGCCCCCGGGAGCCACGCGCATGGATGATCGCCGATCCGAACGCCTCCACACCGCCCTCCTCGTGGCGGACCTCATCAGCAAGGTGATCGGGGTGGTCGCGCTGGTGGTCGCGGCCTGGTGGACCTACGCCAACTTCACGGTCGAACGGACGCACGATCCCACCATGGAGGTGAGCGTGGAACCGTCGGTGCACGTCCTGGACGACACCCGCGTGCTGCTCGACGTGGACGTGTTTCTGCGAAACGCCGGCAAGGTGGCGATCATGCCCCGGTTTCCCGACCGCGAGACCGACCGCGACGTGGGCCTCGAAATCTCGATCGTGGAGATCGTGCCGGGCGGCGATCCCGCCCGCGACGCCCGCCAGCCGCCCGCGGCCGGCTCCGACCCCGCCGTACCCTGGTTCGACTGGACGAGCGGCGACGGCAGCCCGCGGCCGATTCTCCTCAAGCGGAACCTCCTCGCCTCGAACGAGGACTTCCGCCATCGTCGCTACCAGCTCAACCCGGGCGTGAGAATCCGCGAGCCGTTCGCCTGCGTGGTGGAACGAAACCGGCTGTACGCGATCCGGGCCCGGTTCTGGACGGTGGAGGGATCGGTCGCGGATCTCGTGTACGTCGACACCTTCCACGCGGCTGACGGCGGCCCCTGACGGCGCCACCCGCACCATCCGGACATCCGGCCCCCGTGGCGGCCCGACCAGGCCGCGGAGCGTGACCTATGGTTGCCCGTCGGCATCGAGGGTCCCGGAGCGC
>JBIIMU010000466.1:0-2692 GCA_044337845.1 Pirellulales bacterium
GGTGTTGACGATCACCAGATCGGAGCCCGCCGGGTCGGGCACGAGCTGCCAGCCGTCCTGCCGCAGCAGGCCGAGCATCCGCTCGCCGTCCACGAGGTTCTTGGGACAGCCGAGGCTCACCATCGCGAACGTGCCGCGGCAGGTGGCGGGATCGACCGGTGGCACGGCCGGCAGCGGCCCCGCTTCCAGGCCGCAGGAGCCCGCGGCGGCATCGACGATCGGCAGGCGGTGCATGTCAGGCCCGCTCCGCGATCAGCTTGTCGAGCTCGGTCCGGAGCCGCGGCAGGATCTCGTCGTAGGGAAACGCGCCGAGCTCGGCGCTCCGCCGCTTGAGGTTCACGTGCGTGGGGCCGCACCACAGCCCGAGGTCGGCGTCGTCGGTCTCGCCCGGGCCGTTCACGCGGCAGCCCATCACCGCGATCGTGAGCGCGTGGTCCTTGGCGTAGGCCGTCATCGCCTTGACCTCCTTGGCGAGTTCGATGAAGGCCTCGTTCTCGACCCGCGAGCAGCTCGGGCAGGAGATGATGTTGAGCGACGAGAGGCCGTAGTCGACCACGCTCCGCACGCGGCCGGCGGCGATGTCGGCGAGGATCGCGTTGGCCGCCTCGATCTCCTGCGGCTTGTCGGCGTTGGGGACGGTGAGCGACACGCGGACGGTGTCGCCGATGCCCCGCGAGATCAGCTGCTCGAAGGCGATCCGGGTCTTGATGATCCCGTCGGGCGGCATCCCGGCCTCCGTCACGCCGAGGTGCAGCGGCACGTCGGGCCGCTCCGCGGCGAACCGCCGGTTGACCTCGATCACCTTCTGCGGATCGGAGTCCTTGAGCGACACCGCGTAGCGGGTGAAGCCGATCGCATCGAGCAGCTCGCAGTGCTCCAGGGCGCTGGCGAGCATCGGGCCCAGCGAGTCGTCGGCGGCGAACTGCTCCTTCTTCGCGGGGTCGACGCTGCCGCAGTTCACGCCCACGCGGAGCGCGCAGTCGTGGTCGGCCGCCACGCCCGCGATGAACTTCACCTTCTCCTGCCAGGGCTTCGTGGGCTCATGGTGATAGAGGTGGCCGGGGTTGTAGCGGAGCTTGTGAACGTGGGGCGCCACGTCGAGGGCGAGGCGGTAGTTCTCCTGCAGGTCGATCGCCAGGTTCGCGGGCGTGCCCGCCCGGATCGCCTCGAGCGCCGCGGCGTCCTTCTTCGAGTCGACGGCGATCCGCACCACGCCCGCGCCGGCCGCGTGGAGGGCATTGGCCTGCTCGACCGTGGCGGCCACGTCCTGCGTGTGGGTGGCCGTCATGCTCTGGGCGGCGATCGGGTGCCCGCCCCCGATCGTGATGCTCCCGATCCGCACGGCCCGCGTGGGGTTTCGCTTCAGTTCAACCACGGTCGCTCCTCGTCCGACGGCCGCCCGCCGCCGGTCGAACCGCGGGCCGGGCCTTCAAAACCATAGCAGACGGCCGCGGCGAGGCCATACGCGGCGCCGGCGGCCCCGTGCCGGAGCCGGCCGTCGTCGCGGTGGCCCGGCGGCCGGCTCAGGGCGGGGCGACGCGGCCCGTCGTCCACCAGTCGGCGAGCATTTCGAGCCGCTTCAGATTTTTCACCACGTTCTCGTAGAGGCTCTGGCTCTCCCGCACCGTGAGCCGCTCCGTGCCGCGGACGCCGAGCACGCGGAGCTGCTCGTCGTAGCGGGCCTTGAGCTGCCGCTCGAAGGTCGGATCGTTGCGGTGGTCGATCCGCCACTTGTGAAACTCGTACGAGTCCTTGCCGGTCATGAAGTCGCGAATCCGTGACAGCTCCTCGCGGGGCGCGGCGTCGGGCCGGCCGAATCCGCCGGTGAGGATCGCCTTCTCCCGCTCGGTGAGCTTCCAGTTGAGCGACACGTCGACCGGGCACTCGAAGACCACCGTCCGGAAGAAGTCGCGGCCCTGCTCGTCGTCGAAGAGGAGATCCTGGAGGTCGACCTGCTCGTCGTTGCGGAAGGCCATCGTCCACTGCCGGGCGTTGGTGATGCCGATCAGCGGCGTGGTGATCGCCTGTAGCCCCGGCCGGAACACCTTGCTCCCGCCGTGCCAGACCAGCCGGTCGAGCGGCGCGTCGTCGCCGCCCAGGCGGTCGAAGTCGATCTCGGTACGGGCCCCCTGGCTCACCTTGTCGCGAACCTGCACCACCACCACGCCCGAGGTGTTCTCGCGGAGCCAGCCGCTCATCTTGGAGAGCCACAGGGCCGTGAGGTTCACGCCGTAGTTGTCGTAGTAGCCGGCGTCGACGATCCGCCGCGGCGGCTGCGTGGGGAGGTTGATCGCCGGCGAGACCCAGGGAAACGACGCGCTCATGCGGGTGGCGGTGGTGACGCGGAAGTCGTGGGCGTCGGGAAACAGCCGGAAGAACTCCACGGCCGAGAGCGAGAACACGTCGTCCTCCTCGTGGATCGAGAGATCGAAATCGCCCCCCTGGATCGTGGGCCGTTCGATCTTCCGCGACGACGGCTCGATCAGGAGCCCGCCGACGTTGCGGGTCGCGAACGCGAGATCGAGGTTGCTGATCAGGAGCCGGCGGCCGTCCTCCACCATCATCGGCGTGTAGACCAGCGAGGGCCGCCAGCCCATCCGCTCGTCGGCGGCGTACGACTGCAGCGGACGCCCCAGCGGGCTCGTCGGCCCGCCGGTCCAGCGGATCCACGTCTCCTCGAGCGTGCGGCCGC
>JBIIMU010000467.1:0-2681 GCA_044337845.1 Pirellulales bacterium
GGTGCCGTGGATCGCCACCAACTACGGCTGGCAGCTGGCGTTTCTGGTCACGGGCCTGCTCGGCTTTTTCTGGGTGGCTTGGTGGATGGTGGGCTACCGACGGCCGGAGGATCATCCCGGCGTGTCGCCGGAGGAACTGGCCTACATCCACTCCGACCCGCCGGAGTCGATCGTGCCGGTGCCGTGGTCGGCGGTGTTTCCGCTGCGGCAGACGTGGGCCTTTGCGGTGGGCAAGTTCCTGACCGACCCGATCTGGTGGCTGTATCTCTTCTGGGTGCCCGACTTCCTCAACAAGAACCACGGCCTCGATCTCAAGACGATGGGGCTACCGCTGGTGGTGATCTACCTCGTGGCCGACATCGGCAGCATCGGCGGCGGCTGGCTGTCGTCGCACCTCATGGCCCGGGGCTGGAGCACGAACGCGGCGCGAAAGCTGGCGATGCTCGTCTGCGCCCTCGCCGTGGTGCCGATGCTCTTCGCCGCCCAGGCCAAGAACCTCTGGGTGGCGGTGGGGCTCGTGTCGCTCGCCGCCGCGGCCCACCAGGGCTGGTCGGCGAACCTGTTCACGCTCACGAGCGACATGTTTCCGCGGCGGGCCGTGGGCTCGGTGGTGGGGATCGGCGGCATGGCCGGCTCGATCGGCGGGATGCTGATCGCGCTGGTGGTGGGCGCGATCCTGCAGAAGACCGGTGGCAACTACGTGCCGATCTTCGTGATCTGTGCGTCGGCGTATCTCGTGGCCCTGGCCCTGATCCACCTCCTCGCCCCGCGGCTCGAGCCCGCGAAGTTGGACTGACGCGGAGAGCCGAAGCTCACGTCGTATCGACTGGCATGAGTAGGAACGCTCTTCTGACGTGGTTTCCCCTCGACGCTCCGGCGGCGAACGTCATGCGGCCAGATCCGAGCTCGATGTCTCCGCCGAGCTCACCGTCAGCCTCCGGGTTGCTCGGGCTGGAGGTGTCGCACGAGTTCCTCGGCGTTCCATTCGGGAAGGATGTGCCGGCGTTCACGCGTGTAATCGAGCGAACTCTTCTCATACTGCTGCAGAAAACGCACGGCGTTCACCCACCCGAGCGCTCCGACGAGGGCCTCGAACCCCTTGGCCCGGAGCTCCACTGGTTCCAGCAAGACTCCGCTCATGCGAGCACCTCCTCCGCGAGTTCCGCCACGCCCAACACCCGAACCCTGATCGGGTTTTGCCTGTTCTCCAGCCGGAGGGCTGCAGAGCGGATGTAATCGACGGTCGCTGACTCGGCGGCGAGGAGCGCCAACACCGCCTCGGTCTCGAGCCGAATCCTGGGCTGGGATTGGTCGTCAAACGGTCGCTTCAGGCAGCACATATCGAGGTAGATCCGCATGCTGCCGAGTATACCCGCGTCTGGGGGTGGCCAGGCGGGGCCTGGTCACTCCGGGACGAGCTGGTCCACGTCGCGGAGGCCGCGGTCGAGCGGCTTCATCCACTCGCCGTAGATCGGGTTGGGAATGACGATCCAGCGGTCGCCCCAGTCGCGGGCGTGTTCGTCGACCACCGCCTTGCGGTGGCGAATTGCGGCGGCGAGGGCGGTGGCATCGGCATCGGCCGCGAGCCGGGGCACACGGAAGGCCTCGTCGAAGTCGCGGAGGTTGTCGCCCACGTGGAGCACCACGGTGTGGGCCTTCTCGGCTTCGGCGCGGCGGGTGGTCTTGTCGCTCGTGTCGCTCGCCAGCTTGAGGTGCGCCTCATCGGCCACGTCGATGCCCAGCCGCGCGAGGCCGCGCCGGGTCTGCACGCGGAACTTCTCGGTGCGGTTGCTGATGTAGACCACGGCCACACCCGCCTTGCGCGCCTCAAAAATGAAGTCTTTGGCGCCGGGTACGAGCTCCCACTTGTCCCAGTGCTCGGCTTCGTAGAGATCCCAGAGCCGCTGGTCGTAGGCCAGCCTGCTGCGGATCATCATCGACTGGAAGGCCCCGTTGTCGAGCACCGTCTCATCGAGGTCGAGCACCACGGCGAGCGTGCTCGGCGGCGCCGTGTGCTTGGCGAGAGCGGCGGCCAGCCTGAGGCTCGCGAGGTTGTAGGCCTGGAGGCAGCAGGCGCGGTATTCGGCCGACGTCTGCACGAAGAGGTTGGCGTCGAGCGAACGGCCGGGCGGATCCTCGGGCTTGAAGAATGGGAGTACATGCGGCGCGGCGGCGTCCACGACCGCCGGTGCGGGTTGCTGGCCGTGGCTGGTGGGACGGCCGACGGCGAGGGCCAGCAGCGTGGCGGCGAGACGAACGGGGCGGCGCGGGCCGTGCATCGGCATCTCCAGGGGCAAGGGCATCATCCAGAACGGTGGCGGGGAATCGTAACCGCGGTACCGGTGCCTGCGGCAAGCCTGTCCGCGGCCCGGCCTTCCACCACGGCCACCTCGATGGCGTGTTGCGAGCCGACGAGGGCCACGAGCGTGCCCCGCGGGGCGTCGCCGTAGGTGCGGACGACGGTGGCCACGTCGTGGTCGCCCACGCGGAGCTGGCCGGCCTCCGCGAGCTGCGGCCAGAGCGACGCCGGCAGGTTGGTGATCAGATTGCCGAAGGCATCGACATGAACCACCTCCCCTTCGATGCCCGTCGCGGTCTCGTGGGCGACGGGCCAGGCCAGCCGCACGAGCGGTCCGGCGGGCGGCCCGAGCGACTCGGGCGCGGCCCCGTCGAGGAGGGCG
>JBIIMU010000468.1:0-2670 GCA_044337845.1 Pirellulales bacterium
CCGGCGGTTCCTACATGGTGCTGAGCGACTCCGGCACGCTCACGCTCTCCGGCACGCAGAACTCCACGCTCACGTCGAACCGCGGCTTCATCTACTCCGGCTCCGGGTCGATCAACATCACCGGGCCGGTGCTCAACGGCGGTACGGCCGGCATGTCGGTCACCAAGAATGGCGCAGGCACCCTCACCCTCGCCGGCAACAACACCTACGCCCTGGGCACGACGGTGAGCGGCGGGGTCGTCCGCGTCACGAGCAACACCGGGCTCGGAACCGGTGCCGTTACGGTCGGGGGCTCGACCACGGTCGATCTCGTGGGGGTGACGGTCTCCAACACGTTCACCGTCAACGGCGGCTCGCTCCTCGGCGGCTCCGTCATCGCCTCCCGGCTGGTGGGCACGTCGTCCGGCACCGTCTCGTCCACGCTTACCGGAACGGGCGGACTGACGAAGAGCGGCTCGAACCGGCTCGCCCTCACCGGCACGAGCACCTTCACGGGCGTGACCCTCGTGAGCACCGGCACGCTGGCGCTCGGCAACGCCGTCGCCCTCCAGAACAGCGGCTTCGACACGGCGAGCGCCGGCGTGCTCCAGCTGGCCTCGGGCACCACGGTGACGCTCGGCGGCGTGGTCGGCAGCGGCGCCTTCGCGCCCACCGGCTATTCGTCGATCACGAGCCTCGTGCTCAACGCCCAGCCGGGCTCCACGTTCACCTACGCGGGCAACCTCGCCAACGGCGCCGCGGGCATGTCGCTCAGCAAGACCGGCTCGACGGTCGCCTCCGTCTCCGCCCCCGGCATCCAGGTGCTCTCGGGCACGAGCCTCTACACCGGACCGACGTCGATCACCGGCGGCGTGCTCCAGTTCGCCCGCCCCTCGGCGCTCTACGGTGGCGACGCGGCGAAGTGGACGGCGGCGAACCTGACCACGGGCTCGGGCGGCGCCCTGGCCGTCAATGTCGGCGGTGCCGGCGAGTTCACGCTCGCCAACGTGGCAACGCTGCTGGCCCTCTCGAGCGGTAGCGACGGCTTCCTGCCGGGCGCCGCGATCGGGCTCGACACGACCAACGCCGGCGGACTGCTGACCTACGCCGCGCCGCTCACCGACGGCAACGGCGGGGCCAACTCGCTCGGGCTCGTGAAGCTCGGCTCGGGCACGCTCGCCCTCACCGCCCCCAACACGTACACCGGGGCCACGACGGTGGCGGGCGGGGCCGTTGTATTCAGCGGGGCCGGATCGATCCCCACGACGTCGCCGGGCTGGTTCGTGTCGGGCTCGGGTGCCACGCTCGACGTCTCGAACCTGGCCGGCCCGTCCTACACGCTCGGAAGCCTCGGCGTGGCCGCGGGAGGCACGCTCGCCCTGGGTGCCAACTCCGTGACCTTCGGCACCGGAGTTGGCAACGCGATCGCGGGCACGCTCACCGGGAGCGGCAGCCTGACCTACACCGGCACATCGGCCTTGGTGCTCTCCTCGAGCAACGGCTTTCAGGGGCCGATCTCGCTGGCCGCCGGTGCCCAGGCCTTCCTCCAGAACTCCTTCGGCCTCGGCGACGCCGCGGCCGGCACCACGCTCGCCGACGGTGCCCAGATCTACCTGCTCGCGTCGGCCAACGCCGCGCCGATTCCCGAGTCGCTCACGTTCGCGTCGGGCACCGCGACGCTCCGCTCCGGCAACGCCGTCGGCTTCACCCTCTCCGGCAGCGTCGCGCTCGACGCCACCGCCGCCGTCAACAACGACGCCGGCTCGACGACCACGTTCACCGGGCCGGTCAGCGGCACAGCCGGGATCGTCCACACGGGCGGCGGCACGCTCGCACTCACCAACACCACGTCGGCCAACACCTTCGCCGGCGGGATCGTCCAGGCCGGCTCCGGGGGGATCACGATCGGGGCCGCGGGCTCGCAGGGCACGGGCGACATCACGTTCGCCCCGGGCGGCACCGGCAATCTCACCCTCGCCAACGTCGACGGCACGATCGCCAACAACCTCGTCGGCGCGGGGGGCACCGGCGGCCTCACGAAGACCGGCACGGCCACAACAGTGCTGACCGGGGTGAACACCTACACCGGCACGACCACGATCGCCAGCGGCGGCGGGGCCCTGCGGATCGACGCCGTCTCGGCTCTCCCGGCCGGCAGCACGGTGGTGATCTCCAAGGGCGCCACCGCCACCGGCTCGCTCGTGCTCAACACCTCGGGCACCAACGTCTACACCAACCCGTTCGGCACGTTCGCCTCGTCGAACGGCCTCGCCAACGGCGGCACCCCCGGCGTCCAGAACCTCCAGGGCGACAACACGCTCACGGCCGACATGACGATCGCGGCCGCGGGCGGCAACGGCATGAACTTCACCTCCGAGGGCGGCCTGCTCACCCTCGCCGGCACGCTCTCCAACGCCGTCGCCTCGAGCACCCGCACGCTCAGCCTCGGCGGCTCCGGCAACGGCCGGGTGACGGGAGCCATCGTCAACGGCACGGCATCCGGTGCAACCACGACTCTGGTCAAGGCTGGCGGCGGCACCTGGTCGCTCACCAACGCCGCCAACTCGTTCACCGGCACGCCTGCGATCCTCGACGGCGTGCTCGACGCGGCGAGCCTCGCCGACGCGGGAGTGCCGAGCGCCCTGGGTGCCGGCTCGACGATCCAGTTCAGCGGCCAGGGCACGAGCGGCA
>JBIIMU010000469.1:0-2667 GCA_044337845.1 Pirellulales bacterium
TGCCGCAGGCGCCGCAGCGGCCGCAGTGACCGCAGTGCTTGCCGCACAGGCCACGGCCGCAATGGCCGTGGTGGCAATGCCCTCCCCGGCAAGGCCCGCAGCCCGCCGGGCCGCAGGGGCCGGAGCCGCACTGGCCGCCGGCGCATCCCGGGGCGTGGGCGAAATGCTCGCCCGCGATCGCGAGGTGAAGGCCGGCGGTGCCGAGGGCCACGAGGCCGGCGGTGACGGCGGCCGTGAGGACGCGACGATCCATGGTCGAGGGGTCTCCCGGAATCAGTACCAGTAGGCGTGCACGTCGGTCCGCATGCCGGTCACACCGGCGGGCCGGATGTAGCGGCGGCGATGCTTGTAGAGAAACTCGTGCGGCATGAAGGGCGGATACGTGATCCACGTGTGACCGACCCGCGGCGGCACGGGCCGCGGCGAGACGTAGAGCTGCGCGCCCACGCCGGGATAGCCGCCGGCCGGAACCGGGGGCACGTAGAAGTTGTAGAACACGTCGGGCGTGGGGCCTTCGACTCCGCCGTCGATCGGGATGGCCCGCGCCGAGGTGGCGGCGGTGATCTCGGCGGCGAGCAGCGCGACGAGCAACCAGATCCGGGACGTGCGGCCAAGCGCCATGAAAGCACCTCGTGAGCGAAGCCTGTGGTTGCCGGGATCGCCCCGACACCCGGAACTTCGGCCGGCACGCGTCCTGCGCATCACTCCGCCGATGCCACGGATGCCGGTTCTGCCTGACAGGCACACCTTCCGCAGTCACCGCGGGGAAAGTCCGGGGCCCTGAAAGTCGCCGCGACCGACAAACCCGGCCCCTCTTGCCAAGCCTGCCACCCGGGATCACAGTCTGAGGGCCGCGACCCCTGGAAATCCCATGGCCAAGACCCTCAAGCGCCCGCCGAAAAAAGCCTCCCCGGCCCCGAAGGAGCCCGCGACCCCGGCGGCCGACGAGCCGACGCCCTCCGCGGCGAACGGGGCCGATCGGCCGCAGGCCAAGCCCGCCGCCAAGCGGCGGGCCACCGCCCAGGCGCTCGCCGCCGGGCAGCGCGACATCTCGGTGAGCGAGTTCTTCGCCAAGAACCGCCACCTGCTCGGCTTCGACTCGCCCCGCAAGGCGCTGCTCACGAGCGTGAAGGAGGCGGTCGACAACTCGCTCGACGCCTGCGAGGAGGCCGGCATCCTGCCCGAGATCTGGGTCCGGATCGAGCAGGTCGGCGAGAGCGGCTCACGGTTCCGGATGAGCGTGCAGGACAACGGCCCCGGGATCGTCAGCAAGCAGATCCCGCTGATCTTCGGCAAGCTGCTCTACGGCTCGAAGTTCCACCGCCTGCGGATGAGCCGCGGCCAGCAGGGCATCGGCATCTCGGCCGCCGGCATGTACGGCGTGCTCACGACCGGCAAGCCGGTGAAGATCATCTCCAAGATCGATGCCAAGCACGCGGCGCACTATTCCGAGCTGCGGATCGACACCAAGACCAACCAGCCCGAGATCCTCAACGGCAAGGGCGACGGGGTCGACATCCCCGCGGGCAAGGGCGGCGCGGAGCTGATGAAGAAGCACTCGATCGAATGGGTCGCCGAGAACGACAGGGGCGAGTCCATCGACCACGGCACCCGCGTGACGATCGAGATGGAGGCCAAGTTCCAGCGTGGCCGCGGCAGCGTCGAGGAGTATCTGGAGCAGACCGCGATCTCCAATCCGCACGCGCGGTTCCACTTCCAGGGGCCGGACGGTCCCGAGCGGATCCTGGAGCGGTCGACCGACGACCTGCCCCCCGAGCCCAAGGAGATCAAGCCGCACCCCTACGGCGTGGAACTCGGCCGGCTCGTGACGATGCTCCAGGAGCATCCCAAGCTCACGCTCGCCCAGTTCCTCACGCAGTCGTTCTCGCGGGTGTCGCACGGCATCGCCAAGAAGATCTGCGACTCCGCGAAGCTCTCGACCCGCGTGACGACCGGCAAGCTCGGCCGCGGCGAAGCCGACGCCCTGTTCAAGGCGATCCAGGAGACGAAGATTCCGCCGCCGGCCACCGACTGCATCGTGCCGATCGGCGAGCAGCGGCTCCTCGCCGGCCTGCGGCAGGTGGTGCCGGGCGAGTTCTTCACGGCGGCCACGAGGCCGCCATCGGTCTACCGTGGCAACCCGTTCGTGATCGAGGCGGCCCTCGCCTACGGCGGTGGCGTGGCGGTGCAGAAGATCAACCGCGACGCGCTCGGGGAGCTCGCCTCGGAGAGCGACTCCCGCAGCCTGCGGCAGTTCCTCACCACCACGTTCTCCGGCATGGGGGGTGAGGCGGCCGACAAGATCCTCGCCGAGGCCCAGCTCGCGCCCCGCCAGAGCCCCTCGAAGCTCAAGAAGGCCCAGCTCGACGCCCTCTACGCCGCGATGCAGGACGTGAGTGTGGACGAGGGGCAGAACATGACGGTGCTGCGGTATGCCAACCGCGTGCCGCTGCAGTTTCAGCCCGCGGCCTGCGCCGTCACGCAGACGATCACCCAGACCAACTGGCGATCCTACGGCCTGTCGCAGTCGCGAGGCGGCCTGCCCAGCGGCCCGGTGACGGCGATGGTGCACGTGGCGAGCGTGTGGGTGCCGTTCACGAGCGAGTCGAAGGAGGCGATCGCGTCGTACCCGGAGATCCAGAAGGAGATCCGGCTCGCGCTCCAGGC
>JBIIMU010000470.1:0-2662 GCA_044337845.1 Pirellulales bacterium
AGGGCGTGGTAGGCGGCGCCGTCGAAGAACACGGCGACGAGCCGCCCGGCCACCTCGTAGGTGCGGCCCTCGCCGGCGGGAATGTCGCCCACGCGGGCGACCGGGTGATACGGAGGTGTGGCGTCGGTCATGCGGCGGGGCTCCTGCCCGTATGATAGCCGGGATGGATCGACCTCCGGCTTCGACGTCGCGGCCCGTGCGGCTGCTCGTGCTCGACGTGGACGGCACGCTCACCGACTCGTCGCATCGCGTGTCGGCCGTGGCCCGCGAGGCGGTGACCCGTGTGCACCGGGCCGGCATCCGCGTGATGCTCGCCACCGGCCGCCGCTACCGCGACGCGCTCCCGATCGCGGCCGAGCTGGGCATCGACGTGCCGCTGGTGACGGCGTCGGGGGCGCTGGTGAAGCGGCCGTCCGACCATGCCACGCTCGCCCGGGCGGCCTTCGCGCCCGGCGTGCTCGAGGGCGTGGTCCGGATGGTGGTGGACGCCGGCTACGAGCCGATCCTCTACACCGACAGCTACGACCGCGGCTTCGACTTCCACTGCCGGAGCCTCGTGGATGCGGCCGCCGACCCGGGGCCCATGGGCGGGGGCGGCCTGCGGGAATACCTCGGCCGCAATCGCGACCTCGCCGACGTGCGGCCCGACCTGCATGAGTCGCCTCCGGCCGGCGTGTTCGCCGGCTTCACGATGGGCGGCCGCGACGCCATGACGGCGCTCGAGGCCGCGCTCGACGCGGCGTTTCCGGGGGCGCTCGCGCTGCACACGATCAAGAGCCCCCGGTATCGCGACTGGATGTGCGAGATCGCCCCGGCGGGCGTCACGAAGTGGTCGGGCGTGATGTCGCTGGCCGCCGGCTGGGGCATCGCCCCCGACGAGATCTGCGCCGTGGGCGACGACGTCAACGACGTCCCGATGATCCGGGCGGCCGGCCTCGGCCTCGCCATGGGCAACGCCCGACCGGAGGTGCAGGCCGTGGCCGACGGCGTGGTGGGCGATCACGACGGCTCCGGGATCGCCGACGTGGCCGCCGCCGTGCTCGCCCGGCTTGCCTAGGCTCCGCGGCCTGCCGCCGGCCGCGGTTGTGCCGGTGGCATCGGGCCCCTATCGTCCCGCCCCCGGGAAGGCTCCCGGCCGCGTGGTGGCAGGCATGGAACTCAAGCTCCACAGACCGCAGACGCAGTGCGCCGCGACGGGCCGGGCGTTCGTCGCCGGCGACCTCGTCTGCTCCGCGCTCGTGCGGCGCGGCGGCACCATCGAGCGCGTCGACGTCGCGGCCGAGGCGTGGGGCGGTCCCCCCGCCGACGCGGTCGCCTGGTGGCGGTGTCGCCATCCCGCGGTGCAGGACGCCGGCCGTGAGCCCGCGCCGGCCGACGCCCTGCTCGATGCACTGGAGGCCCTCGAAGACTCGCCCGACGAGCCGCTCCGCTACCTGCTCGCGCTGCAGCTCGTCCGCCGCCGCGTGCTGCGGATGCCGGACGCCCGCGAGGCGGGCGACGACCCCGACGTGGTCGTGTTTTCCTGCCGCCGCCGCGGCCGCGACTACCGCGTCCGCGTGGCCGCCGTCGCCGATGCGGGCGTGGAAGACAGGCTCGCGGCCCTGCTCTGGTCGGGAGAGGCCGCATGACACGCCCCGTTCGCCCGCCATCCGCCGCCCCGCGGCTGGTCGTGTTCGCGATCCTCGTGTCGACCGTGGCGGCCAGCGGCGCCTCGTGCCCCCAGGTGCTCCGCGGCTACCAGGTCGGCACCATGCCCCTGCCGCGGACGATCCCGCCCCAGCCCACGCTCGAGCAGGTGATCGCGGCCGTGCACGACAACACCCAGCGGGTGCGGAGCTGCATGGCCACGCAGGCCGTGCTCGCGGTGCCGGGCGTGCCGCGACTCTCGGCGCGGGTGGCCTGCGAGCCGCCGCGGCGGTTCCGGCTCCAGGCGCAGACCGCGATCACCGGACCGGAGCTCGACATCGGCAGCAACGACGACCTGTTTTGGCTCTGGCTGCGGCAGCACAAGCCGCCGGTGGTGGCCTTCTGCCGGCACGACCAATACGCCCAGTCGGCGGCCCGCCGGCTGCTCCCGATCCGGGCCGACTGGATGCCGGAGATGCTCGGCCTCGTGACCTTCCGCCCCGAGGACCGGCACCAGGGTCCGTTTCCGCTGGCCGATGGTCGGCTCGAGGTTCGCAGCACGATCAGCCTGCCGGACGGGGAGCTGCTCAAGTCGACGATCCTCGACGGCACCACGGGCCTGGTGGCCGAGCAGCATCTGTTCACCGCCGCGGGCGAACGGCTCGCCAGCGTCCGCACCAGCCGGCACCGCGTCGATCCGCCGTCGGGCGCGGCACTGCCGCATCTCGTGGAGGTGTCGTGGCCCGCATCCGGGGTCGACTTCACGATCGAGCTGGCGTCGATCGTCACCAACTCGTCGGCCGGCGATCCGGGGCAGCTCTGGCAGATGCCCGCTTACCCTGGCTACGAGCCGATCGACCTCGCCGATCCCTCGGTGGTCATCGGTCCGCCGTCGGCTCCGCCCGCGGCCCGCTAGGCTGCTCCGCGGCATCGGCGTCGGCGTCGAGTCGCCGCATCTTGGCCCGGGCCCGGGAGAGCGCCGGACCGATCGACCCGAGGGGCATGCCCGTGAGGTGGCTGATCTCGCCGTAGCTCC
>JBIIMU010000506.1:0-2660 GCA_044337845.1 Pirellulales bacterium
CACCGCGGCTGATCGCCGCGCCATCCTCGCGGCGGAGATCCCCTGCTGCATCCGGGCGGCCCTGATCCCGGCCCTCGTGCTTCTCGGGCTCAACGACTGGACGAGGATCCCGCTGCTCTACGCGCTGGCGGTCGCGACCGTGGCCCTCAACCATCTGCGGTTTCTGGCCGATCACCACTGCGCCGGCGACGGCTCGCGGTCCGACATGGAGTCGCACATCACCGATTCCTGCAACTTCACGACCAACGATCCGCTCACGCTCCTCTTCTTTCCGTTCTCGATCCGGTACCACGCCCTGCATCACCTCTTCCCGTCGATGCCGTACCACAACCTGCGTCGGGCCCACGAGCACCTCGTGGCGACGCTGCCCGCCGACTCGCCCTATCGGGCGCTCGAGCGGCCGGGGTGGTGGAGCGTGGCTCGGGCCACCCTCTTCCGGCAGGCCGCGGCCGTCGCGTGAGCCGGTTGCGAGACGGCCGGCGTGTTGCATTCGCGGGCCGAAGATGATCTTCTCTTTCTGCCGGCCGTCCACAGGGATCGGCCGGGCGAACGACCACACGGGAGACCTCTCATGACGATGCGAGCGACGCGACCCGGCCGTGCCTGGCTGGGCTGCCTCGGAATGGCTGCCTGGATGCTGATCGCGGGCGATGGTGCGGCGCAGGGAGTGGAGGCCCCGGCGGCGATCACCGCCGACGTGGCGGCCGTGGTGAAGGCGGTGGCCGCCGAGGCCGATGCGACCGTCAAGGCGTTCAACGCGGGTGACGCGGGGGCGCTGGCCGGCATGTTCATCGACGATGCCGAACTCGTCGACGAGAACGGCACCGTGACCGAGACGCGGGGCGAGATCGAGGCCCTCTTCAAGCGATTCTTCGAGCGGTTTCCCAAGGCGACGCTCGAGATGGAGGTCACCGATGCCCGCCTGCTCGGCGACGAGGTGGTGATCGAGGAGGGCGTCCGCCGGATCACGGCCGATGCGGGGGCGGCCGCCGCGCAGGTGCGCTACGTGGCCGTGCGGGCCAAGGCCGGCGACCGCTGGCCGCTGGTGTCGTACCGGGAGTTCGCCGACGACCCGATTCCGACGGCCGCCGAGATGCTCGCGCCGCTCGACTGGCTCGTCGGCGAGTGGGTCGACGAGAGCCCCGAGGGCAACACCCGGATCGCCTACAACTGGAGCGACGACGGCAACTTCCTCGTCGGCGAGTACAACCTGTCGGTGGCCGGTCAGCCAGCGTCGCGGAGCACGCAGCGGATCGGCTGGGATCCGGTCGAGGGGTGCCTGCGGTCGTGGACGTTCGATTCCGACGGCGGCTTCAGCGAGGGCGAGTGGCTGGCCGCAGACGACGGCTGGCTCGTCAAGTCGGAGGCGACGCTCCCCGACGGCACGACGGGATCCGCCACGATCACGATCCGGCCGACGGACGGCGACCATTTCGTGGTCGAGAGCAGCGACCGCATCATCGGCGGCGCCGAGGAGCCCGACTTCAAGCTGACCATCGCCCGCAAGCCGCCCGCGCCTTCGGCCAAGTGAGTCGAACCGGCGCGGGCCGGGGTTCGTAGATCACAGGTTTCCGTTCGCACCATCCTTCGAGGAGATCCCATCGATGCGGCTTTCCGCTGCACGCCTGTCCCTGGCCCTGGTGTGCCTCGTGCTCGCCGGTTCGGCCGACGCTCGTCCGGGTGGCGGTGGTGGCGGCGGGCCTCGGCCGTCGGTGGGCCGTGTGGGCGGGGGCGGCGGGCCTCGGCCGTCGATGGGTGCGCGGCCGTCGATGCCGCAGGCGCGGCCGCAGATGGCCCGGCCGCAGATGTCGCGACCCCAGATGCCGGCGGCACGGCCGTCGATGCCAACCGCCGCGCAGCGTCCCATGACGCGGCCGGCGCCCGGTGGGGCCGGAGGTCGGCCGCAGGTGCCGAACTTCCAGCGACCGAGCGTGGGGTCGGTGCAGCGGCCGAATCCGTCGCGTCCCTCGTTGCCGAACGCGGCCGGGCGGCCGCAGCTTCCGATGGGTCAGGTCGGTGGCGGACCGCGTCCCGGTCTCGGTTCGATCCGGCCCTCCATGCCCGGCGGCCTGCCGGGTGGTGCCGGCGGCCTGAATCGCCCAGCCCCGGGTGGCGGCATCGGAGCCACGAAGCCGGCACCGATGCCGGGGCGTCCCGGTGGCGCCGGGCCCGGCTTGGCCAGTCGCCCGGGCGGCGGGTTTGCAACCAAGCCGGCGCCGATGCCAGGGCTTGGCGGCGGCGCGGGGGGTGGTCGTCCGGGAGGCGGGTCGGGACTCGGGCAGGCCGGCAACCGCCCGGGAGTACCGACCACCAAGCCCTCGTTTCCCACGCCCGGCATGCCCGGCGGCAACCGTCCGGGCAGGCCTGGTCTCGGCGAGGCCAATCGCCCCACCACGCTTCCCGGCACGATCGGGGGCAATCGTCCGGGAATGGGCGGCGGCAACAGGCCCGGCGTGGGTGGCAACCGGCCCACCACGCTGCCGGGCGATCTCGGTGGCGGCAATCGTCCCGGAGGCGGTGGTGGCGGCAACCGTCCGGGAATCGGCGGGAATCGGCCGACCACGCTGCCCGGGGATCTCGGTGGCAACCGGCCCGGCGGCAATCGTCCGGGTGGCGGTAATCGACCTGGCATCGGCGGCGACCGGCCCGGGCTCGGCGGC
>JBIIMU010000471.1:0-2639 GCA_044337845.1 Pirellulales bacterium
TCGCCCGGCTGGATGAGGCCGGGCAGATCGCGGATCGAGCGGTGGGCGAGCGTGCCTGCGGCGCGGTTCACCACGAGCAGCCGTGCGGCGGCGCGGTCGGCGAGCGGCTCCTGGGCGATCAGTTCGTCGGGCAGCTCGTAGGCGTAGGCGTCGGCGGCCCGGAGATGGGGATCGGTCATGCCCGCGATGCTACCGCCGGCGGCGGTCGGGCGGAACATGAAAGACCCCTGCCTGCGGCGTCCCGCGGGCAGGGGTCGGGCGGCAGGAGGCGGCGGCGCCGCGACCTGCCTGATGACGGGTTGGCCGCTCCGGCTCACGCCGCCCGCCGCCGCCGGCGGAGCATCGCGTAGAGGGCCGCCGCACAGCCGAGCGTGGCGAGCGACGTGGGCTCGGGCACCGTCACGATGTCGACGCCGCGGAAGACGTTGTTGGTCCCCGCGGACGCCAAGCCGGTGGCAGTCGTCGGAGTGGAACCCGCGTCGACGATCGAGATCAGCCGGTTGTTGCTCGTCTCGGTGGTCGTGGCAAACAGCGTGGCGGTGCCGCTACTGAAAGAGCCGGTCAGACCACGCAGGCCGGCGAAGCCGGTGCCTGCCGTCGCCGAGAGACTGTTGCTGGCGTTCACGAGCAGCGCCCACGAGTTGCTCCACGCGGAGCCGTTGAACGTCCACTTCTGCAGCCCGCCACCGGCCGCCGTGCGGTCATCGGCGAGGTAGGCGAGGTCGAGCGTCGAATCGTTGTTCGTGTCGAACATCACGAAGCCGTATGTGCTCGCCCCCGCGCCGGCGTTGATCACCAAGTTCGGAACCTGCGGTCCGGTGGTCGGCAGGCCGGAACCAAGTGCGCTGATGCCAAGAAACGTGCCCGAGGAACTCGCGACGTAGAGCTGGTTGTTGTAGATCTCGACGGTCCGGAGATTGGAGAGACTCCCACTCCCCACCACCGTGCTCACCTGCGTGAACGCTGTGCCGTCGTAGTACCAGGCGCCGCCGGTGACCGGCGAGCCGGACGACGTGCCGACCGCGTAGAACGTGCTGCCGCTCGTGGCGATGCTCGAGCGATAGTTGTTGCCGGAGAAGGGCGACGGCGGCGTGCCCGTCGGGCCGCCCGTGGGAAACGGCGTCCGATTTACGACGGAGCCGCTCGTGCCCAGGAGCGAATTGACCTTAGTGTTCGAGGCGGCCACGCTGGCCGTCCCCACTGCGGCGTTATGGCCCGACACCGAGACGTAGCCGTTGAACGAGTTGAGGTAGCCATTGGAAGTGGCCGAACCCGAGTCGCTTTGCTGATCGCTGCCGGTGGTGGGAAAAGCGATCGTCTGCGACAGCGTGCCCGCGGTCGTGTACTCGAGTACGGCGATCGGAAACGCCGCGCTTCCAAGCGTTGTAGAGCCATCGCCGATCCGCTCGACGACCAGGTTGCCGACCGTGAGCGGGCCGGCCCCGGCGGAGGCGGCGAGGAGGCCGAGGGACACGGCCGCGCCGATTGCGGCCGCCCAAAACGAGGCAGCCAGCTGGCGAAGCGGGATCTTCATGGTGGTCATGGAGCTGTTCCTTGGATGGGGGAGGAAACGCGACGAACCGACCCGATCGCGGCGGAAGCCTGCCCGAGGCGGGGCCTCGATCGCCGACGCATTGAAGGCTCGCCACGTGAGGGTCCAGCCTTGGAACGATGAGGATTTCGTGAATGGGACGAATCGGGCGCCAGCGGGGACGAATCGGGCACGCATGGGACGAATCGGCCGCGTTCCGGGAGCCGCCGCCGCCCGCCCAGTCGTCGCGTAGGATGGGTACGGTCATGGCCGCCAGCATTCACACCGCCGTTCTGCCCGCCGAGGTGATGTCGTTCCTGGCCGTCGAGCCCGGCATGACCGTGGTCGACGGCACGCTCGGCGGCGGCGGCCACACGCGGCTCCTGCTGGATGCCGTGGGGCCGGCAGGCCGCGTGATCGCGCTCGATCGCGATCCGGCCGCCATCGACCGCGGGGCCCGCGAACTCGCCGGCAATCCCGTGCGCTTCGCCCAGGCCAACTTCTGTGATCTGCCCGAGGCCCTCGACGCCCTCGGGATCGACCGCGTCGACCGCGTGCTCCTCGACGTGGGCCTGTCGAGCGACCAGCTCGCTGACCAGGATCGAGGGTTTTCCTTCGACTCCGAAGGCCCGCTCGACCTGCGGTTCGATCCCACGGAGGGCGAGCCGGCCTGGCGGATGGTCAATCGCCTCAGGCCCGAGACCCTCGCCGACATCATCTACGAGTTCGGCGAGGAGCGATTCAGCCGCCGCATCGCAAGGCGGATCGCCGACGTCCGCGACAAGGCCCCCATCCGCACGTCGCGCGACCTCGCCCGCGTCGTGACCGCCGCCGTGCCGCGGACGAAGCCGCCGCAGCGGATCCATCCCGCCACGCGAACCTTCCAGGCCCTGCGGATCGCGGTCAACCAGGAGCTCAAGAGCCTGCGGATCGCGCTGGAGCGCATTCCCACGCGGCTCGCGCCCGGCGGCCGGCTCGCGGTGATCTCGTTCCACTCGCTCGAGGACCGTCTGGTCAAGGAGGCGTTTCGCAACCGCCAGGTCTGGACCGCCCTCACGCGATCGCCCGTCGAGGCCGGCCCGGACGAGGTGGCCCGCAACCCGCGGAG
>JBIIMU010000052.1:0-10360 GCA_044337845.1 Pirellulales bacterium
TTTTGACCAATCAAAAATAGGTCGGGTAGCCCCGGTCGTCAAGCCGCCCGGCGGCGCGATCGCGTACAAACTCGGAGCGGTGCCCCGAGCCCCAGGAGCCCGACGTGCCCCTCCGAGCCGAATCCCCCGACGCGGTCGTGTCGCGCATCGCCAGCGGCATGAACGTGTTCGTCCACGGGGCCGCCGCCACCCCCACGCCGCTGCTCGACGCCCTCGCCCGCCGGACCGACCTCGTCGACGTGACGCTCTGGCATCTGCACCTCGAAGGCCCCTTGGCCTTCACGGCCCCCGAGCACGCCGGCCGATTCCGCTCGATCTCGCTGTTCACCGGGGCGGGCCTTCGCGAGCCGATCGCCGAGGGCCGCGCCGACTTCGTGCCGATCTTCCTGTCCGACATCCCGGGCCTGTTCACCAGCGGCCGCGTGCGGCTCGACGCCGCCCTCGTGCAGCTCTCGCCCCCGGATCGCCACGGCACCTGCTCCCTCGGCACCAGCATCGACACCGCCCGGGCGGCCGTCGATTCCGCCGGCCTCGTGCTCGCCGAGATCAACGACCGCATGCCGCGCACCCACGGCCACACCGCCGTGCCGCTCGGGCGGCTCGCCGCCTGGACCGCCACCGACCGCGAGCTCCCGGGCCATGCGCCGGCCCCGCCGACCGAGGTGGAGGAACGGATCGGCGATCACGTCGCGGCGCTCGTGGAGGACGGCGCCTGCCTCCAGCTCGGGATCGGCGGCATCCCCAACGCGGTCCTCGCCCGGCTCGAGAAGCGGCACGATCTCGGCATCCACACCGAGATGTTCTCCGACGGCGTCGTGCGGCTGATCGAGTCGGGGGCGGTGACGAACGCCCACAAGCTGATCCATCCCGGCCGCACGATCACCAGCTTCGTGGTCGGCAGCCGGCGGCTCTACGACTTCATCGACGACAACCCGCTCGTCGAGTTCCACCCCTGCGACCGCACGAACGACACGAACCTGATCCGCAAGCTCGATCGCGTGGTGGCGATCAACTCCGGCCTCGAGATCGACCTCACCGGGCAGGTCTGCGCCGACTCGATCGGCCACCGGGTCTATTCGGGCATCGGCGGGCAGATGGATTTCGTCCGCGGCGCGGCGATGAGCCGGGGCGGCAGGCCGATCATCGCCCTGCCCTCGACCGCCGTGGCCGGCAGCGTGTCGCGGATCGTGGCCCAGCTCAAGCCCGGGGCCGGCGTGGTCACCACCCGCGGCCATGTGCACTGGGTGGTCACGGAGCAGGGGGCCGTCGACCTGCACGGCAAGTCGCTCGCGGAACGCGGGCGGCTCCTGGTGTCGATCGCGCACCCCGATCATCGCGAGCCGCTGCTCGCCGCGCTCCATGCCCTCAAGCGGGGCTGATCGGGGCCGCGAGCATCAGGGGGCGGCCGGACCGAGCGTCGGCGACTGCGGTACCGACATCGGCAGCGGTGGAGCGGGGACCGGGGCCGACGCCGGCCCCCGTTCGGCCGCGGGGCCGGCCGCCGGCGGCGGCATGGCCGCTTCGCCGGTGGCCATCGCCAGGCTGTCGCGGGCGTCCTTGAGGTTCGGATTGATCGACAGGGCCCGACGGAAGGCGGCGATCGCCTCGTCCTTCTTGCCCTGCTTGAAGAGCGTCACGCCGTAGTTGTTGATCAGCGCGGCCACGCCCGGATCGAGCGGGATGGCCGGGTTCCCGGTCGCCTGGATCGCGTCGGCGTGCGCCCTCTCCATGCCCTGGATCAGCTCCAGGTACTTCGCCTCGGCCTCGGGGAACCTGCCGCCGGCAGCGAGCGCGTTGGCGAGATTGACGTGGATCGCCGGCACGTGCGGCGTGACCCGCACCGCCTCCTTGAACTGCTCGATCGCCTCGTCGAGCCGCCCCTTCGCCGACAGCGCGGTCCCGAGGTTGTTGTGCGTCTCACCCAGATCGGGCCGCAGCGCCGTGGACCGCGTGAAGTGATGGAGGGCGCCCTTGATCTTCACCCGGGTCGCCGGGTCGAGCCGCTCCTCGGACGGCACCGGGATGTCGTCGACGTGGCCGCGGGCGAACTTCTTCGCCCCGAGGCGGTTGTGGGCCTGCCAGGCGTTCTCGTTGTGCTGGAGCGTGTGCGTCCAGAGCTGGTCCTCGTTCACCCACGTCACGGCGAGCCCGTAGGAGATCCAGGTCAGCACCGCGAGCGTCGCCGCACAGCCGGCCACGAGGATCGGGCGGTCGGAGGCCGGCAGGCGGTCGTACCAGCTGGCCACGAGCGCGGCCACCAGCGCGATCACGCCGATCATCGGCAGGTAGATGAAGTGGTCGGCCGCCCACGTGATCCGCATGTAGGAGATCGTGATGAAGCCGAGCACCGGCGCCACCATCAGGAGGAAGAACCCGAGGCCGAAGAGCACGTGCCGCCCCCAGCCGGCCCGGTTCTGCCAGAACCACCAGATGCCGCCGAGGATCACCGGGATCGGCAGGAGCTGCCACGCCTTCGGCGGATCGATCTCCCAGCGGGGATAGATCGGCAGCAGATTCGCCGGCCAGAAGATCGTCCACAGGTAGAACAGCAGCGACATCCCGGCGACCGCCAGCCGGGAGAGGATGCCGCGGATCGACGGCAGGCCGTTGGCGAAGTACGGCGGCACGATGATCGTCTCCTGGCCGATGGCCCGGCCATGCTGGTACCAGATGGTGACCAGGCCGAGCACGATCGAGATCAGGAAGAAGGGCGCCGCGAGCACCACGTCGCGCACGGTCACCCGCCCGTGCTTCCACCACGCGTACAGGAGGAGCACGACCGGCATCGCCACCACCGACGTCTTGGCGAACATCGCGAGCAAAAAGAAGACGAGCGACAGCACGTAGTGCAGCCAGCGCCAGTCGTCCTTCTCGGCGGCGTCGTCGAACTTCACGTAGCTGATCGCCGACAGCAGGAAGAGCGGCATCGAGAGGGTGTTCTTCAGCTCCGACACCCAGGCCACGCTCTCCACGCACACGGGATGAACCGCGAACAAGAGGGCCCCGAACCACGCGCCCGGAATCTTCATGACCGCGAACAGCCGCCAGAGGAGCAGCGACCCGATCACGTGCAGCACCACGCTGGTGGCGTGGTATCCGGTGGGCCACGGCACCGACGGCCCGCCCGGCTGGACGGGGCCGCCGGTCCGCGGGTCCATCTGGAAAAACGGCCACTGGGCCCAGAGCGCCGTGTAGCTCAGCGGGAAGTAGTCGGCGCCATCGGGCGCGAACCAGAGCTTGGCGAGCGTGGCCAGATGCTGCGGCGGGACCGACGGATCGGGCGTCACCCGGTGCTGGACCGTGAGGTTGGCCGTGAGCAGCTGGTCGTCGTCCCAGAGCCAGTCGGCGTGGTGCACCGGGTGGCAGACGGGCGAATAGACCCACAGGCCCGCCAGCACGATCACGGCGGCCTTCAGCAGCCAGTCCCGCCAGCGGGTCGCCGCCTCCGGCGCCGGTTCGCCCGGCCCGCTCCGCCGCGTGGCCGTGCCGCTCGTCGGCTGGAGCGAGGGCTCCTGTCCAAAGGCCTGCCGGGGGCGGTGGGAATCGCGGGGGGTGGCCATGGACGACGTTCCAGGAGGTACGGACCGCGTGCCGGGACCGACCCCGCGGACCGGAAGGAAAAGCGATCCGGCAGCGTAAACTCCGGCACGGACCGAGACAATCGCCGGTGTTTTCCCGCGATTTCGGGCCACTCCGTTGCTTGACCCCCGCCCGCTCCGGGTCTACAAAACGATGGTCGGTCGAGGCTGCAGGCCCCCGCTCGCAGCCGGCCGACGCATCTCCATCTCCAGGAACCGCTCGTGACCGCGTGCTGATCCGGACAGGTCGCGAGGATGCCGGATTGGCCGGCGTGTTCGCGGCGTGACCAGACGCCAGTTCGGTGGTCCGATGCTCGTGCGACCCGCGTGGTCGACGTTCCGGCGTTCCCGCGGAATGCCACCTGGATCCCGGCGGCATTCCCGTCACAACCGGCTCTTGACGCGGCCCAGGCGTTCGTCTTTAATGCAATCGAGTTGCACATGACATTCAATCGCACTTACTCCCGCCCCACCACCGCTGGCTTCACGCTCGTGGAACTGCTCGTCGTGATCGCCATCATCGCCGTGCTGATCGGCCTGCTCCTGCCCGCCGTGCAGGCGTCGCGGGCGGCCGCCCGCCGCACCCAGTGCGCGAGCAACCTCCGGCAGGTGGGGCTCGCGATGGGCCAGTTCTGCGACGCCCACCGCGGCCAGTTCCCCGACACGTCGCACAACGCCACCGGCGACGCGGACCGGTCGTGGATCTACACGGTGGCTCCGTTCATGGAGAGCGTCGACGCGATCCGCATCTGCCCCGACGACCAGAAGGCAGCCGACCGGCGCGAAGCCCGGCTCTCGAGCTACGTCATGAACGCCTACCTCACCGACGAGCCGCGGACCCTGGCCGTGACCAACCGCAACAAGCTCTCGGCCACGTCGAAGACGCTCGCCGCCTTCGAGATCGCCGACCAGAAGGCGCCGATCATCGAGAACGATCACGTCCACAACCACGCGTGGTTCACCTCGCTCACCGTCGCCCGCAAGCAGGTGCTGCAGAAGATCGAGGCCGACGCCGCGATCCATCGGCACGCGGGCGGCTCGCACTTCCTCTACGCCGACTGGCGGGTCGCCCCCGTCGCCGCGGAGGTCGTGGCCGAGTGGGCCGACACGCAGACCCCGACCGACAATTTCTGCCTCCCCCGCTGACGCGTCCCGTCAGCCATACCTTTTAGGAGTCGTTCCGATGACCGCCGCCCGCCTTCGTCCGTTCGCCGCACTCCTCGCCTCGTTCGCCTGCGGCCTGGTCGCCACCGCAGACGAAGCCCACTACGACGTCTTCGTGACCAGTTCCGCGGGCAGCCTCGTGATCGGCGGCTACGACGACGCGGCCACGACCGCGTTCGTGCCGGCCGACCAGCTGCGGGTGTTCGGCGGCGAGGTCGTGCCGTCGGGGACGAGCGGGCCCTACGAGAGCGAGAGCCCCGGCGAACCGGGCTTCCGGGCCGCGACGCAGTCGTTCCTCGACAACGCCGCGCTCACGACGCCGGCGGGCGTGTATTCGGCGCTGCCCGGCGCCACCCCGCTGACGTTCTCGTTCCTGCCGATCTCGATCGGCGCCGACACCCGCAACCTCTTCTACTGGAGCGGGACGGGGGCCGTGGCCTTCGCGCCGGTGGCTGCCGACGTGGCGCTCGACCTCACCAAGCAGGGGGGCGGCGGCTGGACGGCCGGCATCACCGGCGCTTCGGCCGGGGTGGTTTCGGGCAACACGATCCAGACCACGTCGAGCGGCGCCACGGCCGGCGCCGTGCACACGCACCTGTTCGCGTCGATCGGCAAGGCCGCGTCAGCCCCGGATCAGGGCTTCTACCTCTACTCGCTCGGCCTGCGGATGAGCGGACTTGCCGATGCCGACCCGCTGTACTTCGTCTACGGCGCCGTCGACCCCGATGCCCTGACGCCCCAGCAACTCGCCGACTTCGAAACGGCCCACGGGGCTGCCGAGGTGTGGGTGGAGAACAACCTGGCCGCCGTGCCGGAGCCCGCCGCCCTGCCCCTGGCGGCCGCCCTGGCGACGGCCGTCGCCGTCGCCAGGCGGCGCGCGGGGAATTCCATCGGCCGCCGCAACGCGAGCCGTTAAATCCGGCCCAGCCCTGCGGTTCCCCTGACGGGAGCGGCCACGACCGGCCGCCCCGTCAGGAGGGCACCGTGATCGCACCCGCCAAGGCTCGTCCCCGTTCCGCCTCGCGCCGAGTTTCGCGGGCGTCGGCACCGACCCGCTCCGCCGCGTGGCCCAGGGCCGAACTCGTGCAGCGGCGGGATACCCTCTTCGCCCGCACGATCGACTACATCCCCTGCCGCCAGTTCCTCCGCGGTGACGCCGAGGTCCAGGCGTCCACGCCTCCGGCAGCGGCGGCGGTTCCCCTCGAGCGGGCCGACGGCCCAGCGGCCGACGCCCGCGGGCTCACCCCCTACATCGCGAGCCTCTACCAGACGCGACTCCTGGCCAAGGAAGAGGAGCAGTACTACTTCCGGCGGATGAACTGGCTCAAGTTCCGCGCCGCGACCGTCCGCGGGCGGCTCGATCGCCGCCGCGCGACCCAGCGGCAAATCGAGCAGATCGAGGGCTGGCTGGCCGAGGCCGAAACGGTGAAGGCGATCCTCATCACGTCGAACCTGCGGCTCGTCGTGTCGATCGCCAAGAAGTTCGTCGATCCCACCTGGTCGTTCGACGAACTCGTCAGCGAGGGCAACGTGGCCCTGATGCGGTCGGTGGAGAAGTTCAACTTCGCCCTCGGCAACCGGTTCAGCACCTACGCGACCTACGCGATCCAGCGGCACTTCTTCCGGCTCTCGCACCGGGGTCGCCAGTTCCGCCAGCGGTTCGTGCACGACGACGAGTCGCTCCGTGACCAGGCGGAGACGGAGACCGGCGGCGAGTACTGCTCGGCCGAGCAGATCGCCATGCTCAAGGGCCTCTTCACCCGGTTCCTCGGGGACCTCGAGCCCCGGGAGCGGCGGATCGTGGTGGCCCGCTTCGGCTTCGACGGCAAGCCGCCCCGGACCTTCCGCGAACTCGGCAGCCAAATGGGCGTGTGCAAGGAGCGGATCCGCCAGATCCAGACCCGGGCGATGGACAAACTGCGGTCGATGGCGGCCGAGGCGCGGCTCGAGCAGACGGTCGGCGACTGGCTCTGACCCGGCCGGTCTCTCTTGCGGCCCGGCCGGCGGATCCCTACCTTCCCCGCCCCGCCCGAGCGACGGGCGGAGGCCCGGGAGAAGCGCCGATGCCGATCACCATCGCAGAACTGGCCACGAGGGTGTCTGGGACGCTCGTCGGCGGCGAGCCTTCCCGGCCCGTCACCGGGGCCGCCACGCTCGAAACCGCGACGCCGGGCGACGTGACCCTCGTCGACGCCCCGTCCAAACTCCACCTGCTCGCGAAGAGCCGGGCCGGGGCGGCGATCGTGCCGAGCGGCACCGGCCCGCTCGATCGGCCGACGATCGAGGTGGCCGACGTGCATGCGGCCTTCACCGCGGCCGTGCTCACCTTCCGGCCGCCGCGGCCCGCCCCCCGGATCGGCGTGAGCCCGCAGGCCGCCGTCGATCCGACGGCCCGGCTCGCCGCGGACGTCGACGTGCATCCGTTCGCGACGATCGCCGCCGAGGTCGAGATCGCGGCGGGCGCGACGATCCACTCCGGCGCGCGGATCATGCCCGGCTGCCGCATCGGCGCCGGCACCGTGATCCACCCCAACGCGGTGCTCTACGAGAACACGATCGTGGGCGCGAGATGCATCGTCCACGCCGGGGCCGTGCTCGGCGCCTTCGGCTTCGGCTACAAGGCCGGGCCCGAGGGCTACACGCTCTCCGCGCAGCTCGGCTGGGTCGAACTCGCCGACGACGTTGAAGTGGGCGCGGCCACGACGATCGACCGGGGCACCTACGGGCCGACGGTGATCGGAGCCGGCACGAAGATCGACAACCTCGTGATGATCGCCCACAACTGCCGGCTCGGCCGCCACGCCATGATCTGCTCCCAGGTCGGCGTGGCCGGCAGCACCACGACCGGCGATTGGGTGGTGATGGCGGGCCAGGTGGGCGTCCGCGATCACGTGCACATCGGCGACAAGGCCGTGCTCGGGGCCCGCTCGGGCGTCTCGAACGACGTCGAGCCGGGCAAGGTGGTGCTCGGCGAGCCGGCGATCGACCTCCGGGAGCGGAAGCTCCAGCTGGCGGCGATGTCGAAGCTTCCCGAGATGCGTCGCGAACTCAAGCAGCTCGCGGCCCGGCTGGCGGCCCTCGAGGGGGGTGGCGGCCGGGAAGCCGCCGAAGCCGCCTGAGCGACGAGGGACTGTCATGCGTCCGTTCCGCACCCACACCATTCCTCCGCTCGACGGCGAGACCATCGGAATCCTGGCCGGCTGGGGCCGCTATCCCGTGGCGGTCGCCGAGGCGGTTCGCGACCGGGGCGGCCGGACGGCGATCCTCTCGATCCGCGATCACGCCGATGCCGCCCTCGAACCGTTGGCGGACGTCCACGGCCACGTGGGTGTGGCCGAGATCGGGGCGGCGGTCGACTTCTTCCGACGGTCCGGGGCCCGACGGGCCACGATGGCGGGCAAGATCCACAAGGCGAAGATCTTCGCCCGCAACGCCTGGCGGCGGCATCTGCCCGACTGGACGGGGCTGACGACGTTCTGGCCGCACTTCGTGAGCCGCCGGCGGGACAACCGCGACGACTCGCTGCTCGGGGCGATCGCCGCCGCCTTCGACGCGTTCGGCGTGACGATCTGCCCGGCCACCGACTTCGCCCCCGACCTGCTCGCGGCCGACGGCGTGCTCGCCGGTCCGCAGCCCACGCCCCGGCAGCTCGCCGACGTGGCCTTCGGCTGGCGGCTCGCCAAGGAACTCGGCCGGCTCGACATCGGCCAGACGGTGGTGGTCAAGAACCGCGCTCCGCTGGCGCTCGAGGGGATCGAGGGCACCGACGAGTGCATCCGTCGCGCGGGACGCCTGTGCCCCTCCGGCGGGATGACGGTCGTGAAGGTGGCGAAGCCCCAGCAGGACCTGCGGTTCGACATGCCGACGATCGGGGTGGGCACGCTCGAGTCGCTGGCCGCGGCGGGCGCCACCACGCTGGCCATCGAGGCCGGCCGCACGATCCTGATCGACGAGGCCGCCTTCGCCGCGGCCGCCGGCCGCCTGGGCGTGAGCGTGGTCTCCTGCCACGACGCCGACGGGCTGCCGCTCGTGGAAGGCGCCGCGGCCGCCTGACCTCGAACCGGCACGCACCTATACTCGGCGGTCATGATGCTGCGCCGCCTCCTCTGGCTTTGCCTCGTCGTCGCGCCCGGACTCGGCGGGGCCCGCGCCGGCGACTCCGCCGTAATGGCCGTCGGCCGTCCCTTGGAAATCGACACGGCGATCGACGCGACGGCGCCGATCCCGCCCGCGGCGACCCACCACCTCGGCCGTGAGATCGCCCAGACGATGCACTTCACCGGCGCGCCGTGGCTGGTGCGGGAGAGCCGCCAGCGGGAGGAGGACTGCCGGCTCCTCCTCGCGGCGCTCGAGCTGAAACCCGGCCAGACGATCTGCGACCTGGGGTGCGGCAACGGCTTCTACACGCTCGAACTGGCCCGCCGCGTCGGTCCGACAGGCCTGGTCTACGCGGTCGACATCCAGCCCGAGATGCTGCGGATGCTCGCCGAGGCGGCCGGCCGCGAAGGCCTGACCAACATCCGCCCGGTGCTCGGCACGGCGATCGATCCCCGACTCCCTGCGGCGGCCGTCGATCTCTGTCTGTGCGTCGACGTGTACCACGAGTTCTCGCACCCGGAGCCGATGCTCTCCCGGATCCGCGAGAGCCTCGCGCCGGGGGGCCGGCTGGCGCTGGTGGAGTTCCGCGGCGAGGATCCCGCGGTGCCGATCAAGCCGCTCCACAAGATGACCAAGGACCAGATCCGCGTGGAGCTGGGGGCCTCGGGGTTCGTGGTCGCCGGCGCGTTCGACCGACTCCCCTGGCAGCACCTGGTGTTCCTGAGGGCGGCCGCCGCCCCGCCCGAGGCCCCGTCGTCGCCCGCACAACCGTAAAATTCGGGCCTTTTTCCGGGGGTTTTTTTTCCCCACGCCGAGTTGCATTCGGTGCGCAGCCCCGCGATACTAAACGGACTGTTAGGGACCGATCGGGCCGCGAGCCCGACTCCGACGAACGATAGCGACGCCCCGCCCATGGCCATTCGACCGTCGAGTTTCGCAGCGGCCGAGAGTGCGGTTCGCGATCCGCGCGGCGGCTCGCTCGATCCGGCCGTCGTCGTCGATGACTCCGGCGCCACGCGGTTCTCGTCCGGTAACTCGCCGAGCAACTGGGTGTTGGGCTCCAGTGCCGCCATGCGGCGGATCGCCAAGTCGATCGAGCGGGCGGCGGAAGTGGAGTGCACCGTGCTCGTCTGCGGCGAGACCGGCACCGGCAAGGAGCTCTGGGCCCGGCTTCTGCATCGCAGCGGTCCGCGTCGCAGCCGGGCCTTCATCCCGGTCAACTGCGCCGCGCTCACGCCGTCGCTGGCCGAGAGCCAGCTGTTCGGTCACGAGAAGGGCGCGTTCACCGGCGCCAACGGGCGGGCCCTCGGCATCTTCCGTGCCGCTGAGGGCGGCATCGTGTTCCTCGACGAGATCGGGGAGATGCCGATGGAGCTGCAGGCCAAGCTGCTCCGCGTGCTGCAGCAGCGGGAGGTGCTCCCCGTCGGCGCCAACGAGCCGGTGCCGATCGACGTGCAGATCGTGGCCGCCACCAACCGCGACCTCGAGGCCGAGGTGGAGAAGGGCACGTTCCGCGAGGA
>JBIIMU010000472.1:0-2636 GCA_044337845.1 Pirellulales bacterium
GCTCGGCGAGGCGGCCAGCGCGGGGTGCCCCGCCAGCATGACCCCGACCAGCACGACCATGACGCGAGTGAGGGGCTGCCCGTGCCCCGGGAGACGGGCTATGGGAGCGAGCGAAGCCTGGACGGCGAAGCGAAGCGGACATGCAGCGAGCCGAGGCCACGATGGCCGAGGCGAGCGTCCGGCGACGGGGCACGGGCAGCCCCTCACGGCAACTCGATGGCGCATGATGCCAGCCTCACGTGATCAGCTGCTCGACCACCGTGCCGCCGTCCACGATCTCGATCGGCCGGCCGCCCGGGGCCATGAGCTCCTTGCGGGCGTCGATGCCGAGCCGGTCGTAGATCGTGGTGGCCCAGTCCTCGACGGTGAGCGGGTCGTCCTCGGGCTCGGCCGCCGTGGCGTTGCTGGAGCCGTGCACGATGCCCGCCTTGATGCCGCCGCCGGCCATCACGATCGAAAACACCTTCGGCCAGTGGTCGCGGCCCGCGGTCGGGTTGATCTTCGGCGTGCGGCCGAACTCCGTGTTCACGCAGACGAGCGTCGAGGCCAACAGGCCGCGGCGGTCGAGGTCGCGGATCAGCGTGGCAAATGCCTGATCGAACGCCGGGGCCTGGCTCTTGATGCCCTTCTCGATCTTGTCGTGGTGGTCCCAGCCGCCGTAGGTGAGGGTTACGAACCGCACGCCCGACTCGACGAGCCGTCGCGCGAGCAGCATCCGCTGCCCTGCCTGGTTGCGGCCGTATTCATCCTTGATCGCGTCGGGCTCCCGCTTGAGGTCGAAGGCCTCCTGGGCCTTCTGCGAGCTGATCAGCCCGTAGGCCCGCTGGTAGAAGGTGTCGAGGGCGTCGAGCGAGTCGCTCGTCTCGCGCTCCCGGAAGTGGCTATTGACCACGTCGAGCATCCGCCGCCGCTTGTCGAAGCGGGCCGGGTCGATGCCCTCGGGGAGGCCGAGATCGCGAACCTTGAACTTGCCGTCGGCCGGATCGGCGCCGAGGCTGAAGCCGGAGTAGGCGCTCGACAGGTATCCCGATCCGGCGAACTCGTTGGGGACGCTCGGGATGCAGACGTAGGCCGGGAGGTTCTCGCGGGGGCCGAACTCGTGCGAGATCACCGACCCGAAGCTCGGATACTCGATCGCCGGGCTCGGCTTGTAGCCGGTGAACATGTTGTGCGTGCCCCGCTCGTGGGCCGCCTCGCCGTGCGTCATGGAGCGGCAGATCGCGAGCTTGTCGGCGATCTTCGCGGTGTGCGGGAGCGCCTCGCCGAAGCGGACGCCCGGCAGGGCGGTTTCGATGCTGCCCAGCGGCCCGCGGTACTCGACCGGCGCGAGGGGCTTGGGGTCGAAGGTTTCCTGGTGGGCGATGCCGCCGGGCAGGAAGATGGAGATCACCGACTGGGCGGTCGCCTGCCGGGCCGGCTGGCCAGGACTCGCCTCGGCGCGGGCCGACTGCATGCGGAAGTAGTCGCCGAGCGAAAGCCCGAGGCCACCGATCGCCCCAACCGAGAGAAACCCCCGGCGATCGACCCCACGAGACAAGGAAGGCATGAGGCACCTCCATGAACCCGGCCGCGGCGGCACGGAATCCCACTTCCTGAAGAATACTTCAGCCTGCCGCGGCGTGCGACTCCCCGCCCGCGGAGGGGATGCGGGACGGGCGGCTGGCGGAGCCGCGAGGCGGTCATTCCAGCCTCGGGAGCGGGTGCGTCTCCACGGTGGTGAACCCGCGCACCAGTGCGTCCGCCTGGCTGGGCGAGAGCCACGAGAGCAGCAGGTAGCGTCGCCCGATCTCGGCGGGGTCTGACGTGTCGGTGCGCTGGTTGACCACCGCCAGCAGCTGCGGGCCGGTCCGCGGAATCCGCTCGAGCGCGTAGGGCATCGTGGTGCCGGTGATCGCCTCGTCGACCGTCTGCGGCTGGAGCGGGATCTGCGGGATCAGCCGCCGGGGGCTGCCGTCGGGGCCAGGCTGGAAGGCATCCGGAAACATGGTGGCCGTCTCGATCACCAGCGCGGTGGGCGCGCCAGTCGAGCCGGTCGCGAGATACGTCCAGATGACGGGCGGATAGTAGGGGATCGTGCCTGGAATCCGGACGTGGTCGCGGAGCTGCACGACCGAGGCGTTCGCCTCGCCGATCGAGTCGGCGAGCGCGGCCCGGATCGACAGCTGCTTCACGCCGAAGGCCTGATAGATGAGGTAGTTGTGGATGCATCCACCGCTGCCGAGCGTCGCGACGAACGCGACCCCGGGAACCCACGCCCAGCGGCTCGCGGATCGCCAGCGGGTGGCGGCCATCATCAGCAGGCCGACGACCATCATCGCGACCGGCAGCGGGCAGAGGATGCAGTTGCGGGTGAGCCAGCCCTCACTCGCGAGCGACTGGCCGACGACGATGTAGGGAAACGCCGCGGCGAGCAAGAGGAACGTGCCCCACAGGAACAGCCGCGGGCCCGTCCCGGGCGTGGCGGCGAGCTCGGCCGCCGCGTCGGGCGTGCGCCGGATCGCGAAGGTCGCGGCCACCGCAGCTGCGGCGGCCGCGATCAGCCAGGTCGGTGACCCGAGCAGGTCGACGAGCCCGTGGAACACGAACTGCACCACGAGGCCGAGGTAGCCGGCCGCCAGCCGGTCGGGCGCGAGCGA
>JBIIMU010000473.1:0-2626 GCA_044337845.1 Pirellulales bacterium
AGACCGACGCCGAGTTTCAGACGTCGCTCGACCTCGTGAAGACGGTCGGCTTCAAGAACAGCTTCATCTTCAAATACAGCCCGCGGCCCGGCACGAAGGCCTTCGACCGGCTGCCCGACGACGTGCCGGACGAGGTGAAGAAGGAGCGGAACCGCCTCCTGCTCGAGGCCCAGGAGGAGGCGAGCCTCGCGGGCAACCGCCGGTTCGTGGGCACGCGGCACCAGGTGCTCGTGGAGGGGCTCTCCACCCGCGACGAGAAGCGGGCGGTCGATCCCGGTCCCGACGGCATGGCCCAGCTCACGGGCCGGACGATGTGCGACCGGATCGTGGTGTTCGACGCCCCCACGCGGCTGATCGGCCGGCTCGTCGACATCGACATCCTCGCGGCCGGCGCGTGGTCGCTGTCGGGCGTGGTGGCCGACGGTCTCGCCGACGCCGTGCCGCTCGCGGAGCTCGAGATGGGCGGGCCGCCGCCGCTGCACGAGATCTCGCTGCCGGTGAATCGCCCGGCGGCGACCGCCTCCGGCCCGTCGCGGGGCTGACGTGGCCGCGGCCGACGACGTGGGCCGACTCCTCGACGACCCGGCCGCCGCGGCCGCCTGGGGCCGGGCCGCGGGGCTGGCGGATCCGGCGGTCGCCCGGCGGAGCCTGGCGGCGATCGCGGCTGCGGGTGTGCCGCGCGACCTGCTCGCCGGGCTCGCGCCGCGGCTGGCGGCGGCGCTGCCCGGCCTGGCCGACCCCGATCGTGTGCTCGTGTCGCTGGAGCGGTTCGTCGCGGCGGTGCGAAGCCCGCTGGCCACGGCCGCGCTCTTCGAGCGGGATCCGCGGGCCCTTGAGATCCTGCTCGGCATCTTCGCCGCCAGCCCGTATCTCGCGGAGCTGGTGATCGCCGATCCCGAAGCCTGGGAGGAGATTCGCGTCGGCCGCGGCCGGCCCGAGAAGCCGGAGACGCTCGCCGCGGCGCTCGCCGCCGAGGTCGGCGGCGGCGACGAGCCGGACCGCGTGGCCCGGGCGATCCGGCGGTTCAAGCGGCGACAGACGCTCCGCATCGCCTACGGCGACATCGTCGAAGGGCAGCGGCTCGAGACGGTCGTGCAGCAGATCTCGCACGTGGCCGACTGCATCGTGGATCTCGCCCTGCGGACGGCGCTGGCCCAGGCGACCCGGCAGCGGGGCGTGCCCCGGGAGCCCGACGGCCGCCCCGCGACGATCGCGGTGCTCGCGCTCGGGAAGCTCGGGGGCCGCGAGCTCAACTACTCCAGCGACGTCGATCTCGTGTTCGTGCACTCGGCCGACGGCCGCGTGGACGGCCCGCGGCCCTCCACCAACCAGGAGTTCTTCGACCGCGTCGTGCAGGATGCCGTGCGGCTCGTGGCCGACGCGACGGCGGACGGCGTCGCCTACCGCGTGGACCTGCGGCTGCGGCCGCACGGCCGCACCGGGCCGGCATCGATGGCACTCGAGCCGATGCTCCGCTACTTCGACCAGGCGGGCCGCACCTGGGAGCGGCAGGCGTGGGTCAAGGCCCGCTGCGTGGGCGGCGACGCCGACCTCGGGCGGCGGCTGCTGGAGGCCCTGGAGCCCTGGATCTGGCGGCGCTGGCTCTCCCGCGCCGACATCAGCGGCATCAAGGCGCTCAAGCGGCGGATCGAGCAGCGGTCGATCCGGGCGGGCAGCGACGCCACCGACGTGAAGACGGGCCGCGGCGGCATCCGCGACATCGAGTTCACGATCCAGTTCCTCCAGCTGCTCGCGGGGGGCGACACGCCGGCCGTCCGCACGGGCACCACGCTCGAGGCGATCCGGCGGCTCGCCGCGGCCGGCAGCCTCACCGACCAGGAGCGGGAGATCCTCGAACGCACCTCCACGCTCCTCCGCACCGTCGAGCATCGGCTCCAGATCCTCTACGATCGCCAGACGCACACCCTGCCGACGTCCGACGCGGAGCTCGGCAGGCTCGCCAGCCGGCTCGGCTACGGCGGCGACGCGGCCGGCCGCGAGCGGCTCCGGGCCGAGCTCGCGGAGGCGACCGCCCTCAATCGCCGCATCCTCGATCATCTCCTGCACGACGCCTTCCCGGACGACGCGGCCCCCGAGCCGGAGGTCGACCTCGTGCTCGACCCCGAGCCCGACGCCGACACGGTGCGGGCCGTGCTCGCGCGGCACGGCTTTCGGGATCCCGACGCCGCGCATCGCACGCTCGCCGCGCTCGGGGAGGAGCGGGTGCGGTTCCTCTCGACCCGCCGCTGCCGGCACTTCCTCGCCGCGATCGCCCCGCGGCTCCTGGCCGCGGTCGGCGACACGCCCGATCCCGACGCCACGCTCGCCACGCTCGCGGCGGTGGCCGATTCGCTGGGGGGCAAGGGCGTGCTCTGGGAGCTGTTCAGCTTCCATCCGCCGTCGCTCGACCTCACCGTGCGGCTCTGCTCCGCGAGCCCGTTCCTCGCGAATCTGCTGGTCACCAATCCGGGCATGATCGACGAGCTGCTCGACGGTCTCGTGATCGAGGCGCTGCCGACGCCCGAGTCGCTCGAGGCGGGCCTCGCCGAGCTCTGCCGCGGGGCGGTGGACGCCGAGCCGATCCTCCAGGCCTTCAAGTCGTCGCAGCAGCTGCGGGTGGGCGTGC
>JBIIMU010000474.1:0-2614 GCA_044337845.1 Pirellulales bacterium
CCTCCTGCTCGTCCGCCTCCAGGGGATTCTCACCCCGGCGGAGTCGAGCCTGGCAGCGGTGCAGCCACCGGAAAAAGGCCGCGACATGCTCAAGACCGTCCGCGGCTACCTGATCGAGACCTCGCGTCCGCGGATCGACGTCCTGGTGCATGAAGCGACGGGATTACAGTGTGTCAGCATGCACCACGACATCAGCACGGTCACGGGCGAGGAGGTGTTCGTGTTCACGCTGTCCGGCGAGATCGATGTGCGGGAGCCGAGGCGGAAGTGACGAGGTCGCCGCCGCGGCGGCCGCTGCGGGGGCGCGCCGCGAGGTCGATGTGGTGCAGGGCGCGCTTCGCGAGTTGCCTTCCGTGCGTCGCCTGCGTAGAGTCATCTCGTTCGGGAGACAGTGGTCGGTGGCGGTTGAGTCCGCGCGTCGTGCCATGATCGGTTTCGTCGAGCGATGAACGTCGGATGACGAGTTGAGGAGCAGTTCGGCCCGCGCCGAAAGGTTCGTCACAGCGTAAGCCGGCTCGGAAACAGGCCCTTTCGGGGGCGGGTTTCCGAGCCGGCTTTTTTTGTTGGTCCAGTGTGTTGGTTCAGGTCGGGTGGTTTTGGGAAAGGACGGTTCCGATGCTCGTGCTCACGCGGAAGAAGCGACAGACGATCGTGATCGGTGATCCCGATGGCGGGGGATCGTGGCTGCTGATCACCGTGCTCGAGGTAGGCCGCGGCCGGGTGCAGATCGGCTTTACGACAACCGCCGTCAGCACCGCGACCGTGCCGATCCACCGGGGTGAAACGTGGGCGGGCAGCGGAGACCTGTCGGGTGGCCTGTGCCGGGCGGGCGGCCAGGCCGCGATCGTAGGGAATGGCACTGCCTCCGTTTCCGGGCGATCGGATGATGAGCCGGGCGTGCTCGGCGACCCGTGTCCTGCCGCGAGCCGGCCGGCACGCAGCATGCACGACATCGTGGCCAGGTCACGATCGCGGCAGCGGTCCGCGCAGCCGGTCGTCATGCGGCCCGCCGATGAAGGCTGTGTCCTCGCCGAAGCGAGCCGCGAGCTGACCTGACGCCCGGCCGATGCATCGGGGTTCCCGCCGTGGCGGAGGGCCCGGATGCGGTCCGGCCTCGGGGAGCCTCAGAGCGCCATTCCCGGCCGTGCCCGCCGCGGGGGCTGCGGGCAGGTGCGAACGTAGGCGAGCACGTCGGCCAACGCGGCCGTGGCCACAGCCAGGCACGAGTCGGCGCCGCCGTAATACATGCGGATCGTGCCGCTGGCCGGGTCGAGAGTCCAGCCGCACGGGAAGACCACGCCGTTGACGTCTCCCTGCCGCTCGTAGGGCATCTCGGGCGCGAACACCCAATCATCACTCCGCCGGAGCACCTGCCAGGGTTGTTCGAGGTCGAGCAGGGCCAAGCCCAGGCGGTAGAGGCAGCCCCCGGGGGTGTGCCGCACCCCGTGATACAGCAGCAGCCAGCCCTCCGGCGTCTCCAGGGGCGGGGGGCTGAGGCCGATCTTGTTGGCGTCCCACCACGATCCGCGGCGGGCATGCAGCAGCACGTGGTGATCGCCCCAGTGCCGCAGGTCGGGCGAGAAGGAGAGCCAGATGTGGGCCCCGGAACTCCCCGCCGACACCGGGCGGTGGATCATCGCGTAACGACCATCGAACCGGCGGGGGAAGATGGCGGCGTCCTTGTCTTCCGGCGGCGTGACCGGCCCGAAGCGGACGAACGACGTGAAGTCGGTCGTGGAGGCCAGCGAAACGAGCGGGCCGATCGGCGAGAAGGCGGTGTAGGCGATGATCCACTCCTGCCGGTCCTCGACCCAGGTCACGCGGGCGTCTTCCACGCCCCACGCCTCTTCGGCGTAGTTCACCGGATCGGCCGGGAACGACGGCCGGGCATCGATCCGCCAGTCGGACACTCCGTCGGCACTACGGGCCACGCTGAGATGGGAATGCCCACGACGGTCCTCCGCCCGCACCACGAGCAGCGTGGTGTCGTCGATCCGGCAGGCACCGGCGTTGAAGACGGTGTGGACCGGATACGGCCAGTCATTGGCCGTGAGGATCGGATTCGACGCATGACGCCGAAAGAGCTCCGGATAATGCCGCGGTCTGTCGAGGGTCGTCATGGGCCGGGGGCTCCAGGGGATACGACGGGGGAGCGGCGGCCGAGGGCGAGCGGGCCTGCGGTCGAGTGTCGGCTGCGGGTCGCGATGCCCAGCCAGCGGGTCCAGAGCGCCGCGAGCGTCGACTCGGCGCCCTGATTGCGGTTCAGGCCGTCGGGCTGGAGGCCGTCGCAGCAGCCGCCGGTGAGCGGATCGAACAGCGCGAGCCCGAGGCTGTTGCGGCCCTCGAACCAGGCGTGTGCCCGGAGGAAGGTCGCCCGGTGGCCCGCCTCCGGACGAACCGAGCAGGCGGCCAGCGCCGCCTCCGCCATCGTCGAGGCTTCCACCGGCTGCTGATCGTACGGCGACCTGGACTCGCCCTGCGCGTACCAATCGCGGTTGCCCACCGGCCAGAACAGCCCGTTCGTCGTCGTCTCGCGGACGAGGAAGCCGAACGTCTGCTCGGCGACCATCAGGAAGGGACCGTCGGGCCAGCGCTCGGCCGCCAGGAACAAACT
>JBIIMU010000053.1:0-10275 GCA_044337845.1 Pirellulales bacterium
GGGCAGACCCGGCCGGTGAACTCTGGAAAGTTGTTGGTGGCGTGGAGCCGCTGGCTGGCCTCGTGCCACTGCTGGCGATACACGAGGTCGTTGAAGTCGGGAATGATGTTCCCCAGCGGGCAGCCGGTGTGGCAGAACGGCACGCCGCAGTCCATGCAGCGGGCGCCCTGCGTCTTCACCTCCTCGGGCGGCAGGATCGTGAGGAACTCGTTGTAGTGCTTGAGGCGGTCGGCCACCGGGGCGTAGCCCGACACCTTCCGCTCGTGCTTCATGAATCCGCGTGGATCACCCATTGACGTTCACCTCCGCCTGCTTGGCGTCCTTCTGATCCTGCTCGGCGAGCTTCCGCAGCTCCCCGAGCGCCCGCTTGTAGTCGGTCGGCATCACCTTCACGATTCGCTTCTGCTCGCTCGGCCAGGCGGCGAGGATCGCCTTGCCGCGGCCGCTGTCGGTGAGCTCGACGTGCCGCTCGATCCGCGACTTCACGTAGTCGAGGTCCGACTGGTCGAGCTCCTCGAACTCCACCATCTCCTTGTTGACCTTCGGCCTGAAGGTGCCGGTGGCGTCCCAGACGTAGGCGATGCCGCCGCTCATGCCGGCCGCGAAGTTTCGCCCCGTCTCGCCGAGGATCACGGCCCGGCCGCCCGTCATGTACTCGCAGCCGTGGTCGCCCGTGCCCTCCACCACCGCCTCGGCGCCCGAGTTCCGCACCAGGAACCGCTCGCCGCAGATGCCGCGGATGAAGATCTCGCCGCTGGTGGCCCCGTAGGCCACCACGTTGCCGGCGATCACGTTGTCTTCGGCCTTGAAGGGCGCCGAGCGGTCGGGCCGCACGATCACGCGGCCGCCCGAGAGGCCCTTGCCGCAGTAGTCGTTCACGTCGCCCTCCACCGTCACCTCCACGCCCGGCACCCCGAAGGCCATCACGCTCTGGCCCGCCGAGCCGCGGAAGTGGATCCGGATCGTGCCGTCGGGCAGGCCCGCGGCCCCGTGCCGCCGGGTGACCTCGCTCGAGAGGATCGTGCCCACGGTGCGGTTGATGTTGCGGATCGGCAGCTCCAGCCGCACCGGCTCCTTCCGCTCGAGGGCCGGCGCACACAGGCCCAGGAGCGTGGTCATGTCGAGCGACTCCTCGATGCCGTGGTCCTGCCGCTCCTGGCAGGAGGTCTTCACGCGGGCCGGCACCTCGGGCTTGTGGAGGATCGTGGAGAAGTCGAGCCCCTTGGCCTTCCAGTGGGCGATGGCCTCGCGGGTGTCGAGCCGGTCCACGCGGCCCACCATCTCCGCGATCGTGCGGAAGCCGAGCTTCGCCATGATCTCGCGGAGCTCCTCGGCGAGCATGAAGAAGAAGTTGACGACGTGCTCCGGCTGGCCGGTGAACTTCTTCCGCAGCTCGGGATCCTGGGTGGCGATGCCCACCGGGCAGGTGTTGAGGTGGCACTTCCGCATCATGATGCAGCCCATCACCACGAGTGACGCGGTGGCGATGCCGTATTCCTCCGCGCCGAGCAGCGTGGCGATGGCCACGTCCTTGGCGGTGCGGATCATGCCGTCGGTCTGGACCACGATCCGGCCGCGGAGGTCGTTCATCACGAGCACCTGGTGGGCCTCGGCGAGGCCGAGCTCCCACGGCAGGCCGGCGTGCATGATCGAGGTCTGCGGGCTGGCGCCGGTGCCGCCGTCGTGGCCCGAGATCAACACCACGTCGCTCTTGCCCTTCGACACGCCCGCCGCCACCGTGCCCACGCCCACCTCGGCCACGAGCTTCACGCTGATCCGCGCGTGGTGGTTGGCGTTCTTGAGGTCGTGGATCAGCTGGGCGAGATCCTCGATGGAGTAGATGTCGTGGTGGGGCGGCGGCGAGATCAGCCCCACGCCCGGCGTGGAGTGCCGGATCCGGGCGATCTCACGGTCCACCTTGTGCCCCGGCAGCTGCCCCCCCTCACCGGGCTTCGCCCCCTGGGCCATCTTGATCTGCAGTTCCTGGGCGTTGACGAGGTACAGGCTCGTGACGCCGAACCGCCCGCTGGCCACCTGCTTGATCTTCGAGTTCTTGCTGTCGCCCGACGGATCCCGCTGGTAGCGGACCGGATCCTCGCCCCCCTCGCCGGTGTTGCTCCAGCCGCCGAGCCGGTTCATGGCCACGGCGAGCGTCTCGTGGGCCTCCTTCGAGATCGAGCCGTACGACATCGCCCCGGTCGCGAACCGCTTCACGATCTCCTTCGCCGGCTCGACCTCGTCGAGCGGGACCGGCTGCTCGGCCCACTGGAAGTCGAGCAGGCCGCGGAGCGTGAGCAGCTTCGTCTGCTGCTCGTCGATCAGCTTCTGATACTTCCGGAACTCCTCGCGGCTGTTGATCTGCGTGGCCCGCTGGAGGCTGGCCACCACGTCGGGGGCGAGCACGTGGGCCTCCCCCTTCCGCCGCCAGGCGTAGCGGCCGCCCACGTCGAGCTCGAGCGTCTGGGGCACCGCGGTGTGGGGCCAGGCGTGCTCGTGCCGGCGGAGCGCCTCGGTGGCCACGCCCTCGAGGCCGATGCCGCCGATCCGGCTCGGCGTGCGGGCGAAGAACTCGTCGACGAGCGTGCGGTCGAGGCCCACCGCCTCGAAGATCTGGGCGCCGCGGTAGCTCTGCTGCGTCGAGATGCCCATCTTGCTCATCACCTTGAGCAGGCCCTTCGTCGCCGCCTTGACGTAGTTCTTCTGGAGCTTCTCGCGGGGATAGTCGCCGGCGATGATCTTCTCCGCCTGCATCTGGTCGATCGTGGCGAAGGCGAGGTAGGGGTTCACGGCGCCGGCGCCGTAGCCCGTGAGCAGGGCGAACTGCTGGACCTCGCGGGCCTCGCCCGTCTCGACGACGAGGCCGCAGCGGGTGCGGCTGCCCTCGCGGACGAGGTGGTGGTGCACGCCGCCGGTGGCCAGGAGGGCCGGCACCGCGGCCTGCTCGCGGCACACGCCGCGGTCGGAGAGCACGAGGATCGTGGCCCCGGCCTTGATCGCGGCCGACGCCTCGGCCCGGATCGCGTCGAGCCGGGCCCGCATGCCGGCGGCTCCGCCGGCGGCGGGGAAGAGCAGCGAGATCGTCGCCGCCTTCAGGCCGGGGCGGTCGAGCAGCTTGATCCGGGCGCACTCCGCGTTGGTGATCACCGGCGTCTCCAGCCGCAGGAGCCGGGCCTGCTCGGGGGTCGAGTCGAGGAGGTTCCCCTCGCAGCCGATCGTGGTGATCATCGAGGTGATGATCTCCTCGCGGATCGCGTCGAGCGGGGGATTGGTGACCTGCGCGAAGAGCTGCTTGAAGTAGTTGGAGAGCAGCTGCGGCCGGTCGGAGAGCACGGCCAGCGGCGTGTCGTTGCCCATCGAGCCGATCGGCTCGGCGCCGTCGGTGGCCATCGGCGCGAGGATCACCTTGAGATCCTCGAGCGTGAAGCCGAAGGCCCGCTGGAGCTCCACGAGGCTCGAGTGCTCGCCGGCCACGCCCGCCGCCCGCCAGGGATCGACGGCGTGGGCGTGCGGGTCGGCCGCCCCCTTCGCGAGCAGCTCGGAGGGCTCCACCGCGCGATTCTTCGTCACCTCGGCGACGTGGGCCGGATCGGGCAGCGCGTCGAGCCGCACCTGGTTGGCCGCCACCCACTCCCGCCAGGGCTTGGCCGTGGCGAGCTTCCGCTTGATCTCGTCGTCCTCGACGATCCGGCCTTCCTTCGTGTCCACGAGGAACATCCGCCCCGGCCGCAGCCGCCCCTTGCGGACGACTTCGCCGGCCGGCAGCTGGAGCACGCCGGCCTCGCTCGCCATCACCACCAGGCCGTCCTTCATCTGCCACCAGCGGCCGGGACGCAGGCCGTTGCGGTCGAGCGTGGCACCGATCCGCACGCCGTCGGTGAAGGCCAGCGCCGCCGGGCCGTCCCACGGCTCCATCAGGCAGGCCTGAAACTCGTAGTAGGCCTTGAGGTCGTCGGCCATGCTCTCGTGGCCGCTCCACGGCTCGGGGATCAGCATGCTCACCGCCTCCTCGATCGGGCGGCCGGCGAGCACGAGCAGCTCGAGCACGTTGTCGAAGGTGGCCGAGTCGCTGCCCCCCTCGCGGATCACCGGCGTGATCTTGGCGATGTCGGGGCCGAACACCGGATGCGCGAGCATGCTCTCGCGGGCGTGCATCCAGTTGATGTTGCCGCGGACCGTGTTGATCTCGCCGTTGTGGGCGATGGTGCGGAAGGGATGCGCGAGGTCCCAGGTGGGGAAGGTGTTGGTGCTGTACCGCTGGTGGACGAGCGCCAGGGCCGACGCCATCCGCGGATCGGAGAGGTCGGGGTAGTACTTGCTCACCTGGTCGGCGAGCAGCAGCCCCTTGTAGACCAGCGTCTTCGCCGACAGCGAGCAGACGTAGCAGAAGGCCTGCTCCATCAGCCCGAGCTTGCCGATCTCGATCCCGAACCGCTTCCGGGCCACGAACAGCTTCCACTCGAAGTGGTCGCGGGCCACCCTGGTGCCCCGGCCGATGAACAGCTGGCGGATGACGGGCTCGACCTCGCGGGCGGTGCCGCCGATGGAGCGGTTGTCGGTGGGCACGGTCCGCCAGCCGAGGAACTCGAGCCCCTCCTCGCGGATCACCTTCTCGAAGAACTGCTCGGCCGCCTCGCGATCGCCCTCGGAGGGCGGCAGGAACACGTTGCCCACCGCCCAGTCGCCGGCGGCGGGGAGCCGGATGCCCGCCTGCGGGGCGGCGGCCGCGAAGAACTCGTGCGGGGTCTGCATGAGGATGCCCGCGCCGTCGCCGGTGAGCGGATCGCAGCCGCAGGCCCCGCGGTGGGTGAGGTTTTCGAGCACCTCGAGCCCCTTGCGGACGATGTCGTGGCTCCTCACGCCGTGCATGTTGACCACGAAGCCCACGCCGCAGGCGTCGTGCTCGTTGGCCGGATCGTAGAGACCCTGCGGGGCGGGAAGACCGGGCTTGGGAAGGCGCGTCATGGCGAAACTCGTGGAGGCTGCTCGAACGTGGATGCGGGGGTGACCGCGGCGCCGTGCCGCGGATCGGGGTGTCAGGAACCGGTCGCCGCGGGCACCGGGGTGTCGGCCTCGATGTCGCGGGCATGGCCGCGGAGGAGCTCGACGAACCGCTCCGCCGTGGGCGGCAGCGGCTTGCCGCGGGCATGGATGATGCCGAGCGGACGGATCAGCTCGTCGCCGGCGAGCCGGACGGCCGCGAGCGTGCCGGCCGCGAGCTCCCGGCCCACCGTCGGCTCCGGCAGGAGGGCCACGCCGGCGTCGATCTCCACCGCCCGCTTGATCGTCTCGATGTTGTCGAACTCCATCACGATGGCGGGCTCGGCCGAAGCCGCGGCGAGCGCCCGGTCGAGCTCGTGGCGGATCACGAGGTCGCTGTCGAAGGCCACCATCCGCTGGCCGTGCAGCTCGCCGAGCGCCACCTGCACGCGGCCGGCGAAGGGATTCCCCGGGGCACAGACGAGCACCATCGGCTCCTCCCGCCAGGGCTCGGCCTCGAGCGTCCGCGTGCTCCGCGGGTAGCTGACGATCCCGATGTCGGCCTGCCCCTGCTCGACCGACTCGAGCACGCGGTCGGGATGGAGGTATTCGAGCCGCACGTTCGCCTTCGGATGGCGGCTCATAAAATCCTGCACGTAGCGGCTCATGTGGTGCAGGCCGACCGAATAGATCGCGGCCACCCGCACCCGCCCCGCCACCTCGTCGTGGAGCGTGCGAACCTGGTCTTCGAGGGCGTCGTAGGCCGCGAGGATCTTGCGGCAGCCCTCAAAAAAGATCTGTCCTTCCCGGGTGGCAGCGGGCGGCCGGGTCGAGCGGTCGATCAGCCGCACCCCGAGATGGGCCTCGAGCTGCCCCACCACCTGGCTCGCCGACGACTGCGAAAGACCGTTGTCGGCCGCAGCCTTGGAGAAGCTGCGCCGCGAAACGATGTCGCAGAAAACCTTCAGAGACTTCAGGTTCACCGGAACCCGCGAAAACGCGGCCCGAAAACGAGATTCCGCCTCGTCCCTGATTACCAAAACGAATGATGCCGCCGTGCTTCATTCGGATAACCGATGAAGAATAGCCCACTGCCGCCGGGCGTCAAGGAGACGGGCCGGGGCCGGAGTCCGGCAGGAGCACGAAAGCCGACCGGCCGCTAGGCCGCGGGAGATCGAGGAAGCCGACCGGCCGTAAGGCCGCGGGCTGTCGGGATGGCACGGGACGGGCCGTTCCGTAACGCGCCGCAGCACGGCGGAGATCATGCTCGCCGCCGGGGGGATTTGTGAGTTTGGTGCCCCACCGGAACCGAGCGGGCACCGCGGTGCACAAATCTCCCCGGCGTCTGCGCGTGACTCCGACGGACTGCTGGCCCGAAGTGCGGCCGGCCGGCGGAGTGGTCGGACCGCTCACGCGGTTACGCTTCCCGGGCAACCGCCTCAACAAGCCGCAATCGCGTGAGCGATGCGGACAGACCGAGGCCCACGCCCGAGCGTCCTCACGCGACGACCGTCCGCGTCATCCGCCACGTGGCGAGGATCGGCGGGACCGGGGCGAGGCCGAAGGCGTCGGTGATGCCGGTGGCCTGCCCCTTGAGGCGGATGATGTAGGTGCCGGCGAGGTTCGTGCCGGGGATCCCGGACAGCGTGAACGTGCGACTGTCGGTGGTCGTGAGCGTCATGCCGGAAACCGAGAGGAACTCGGTACCCCGCTTGAGCACGAAGTCGTCGAGCGTCACGCCCGTCACCGGTCGGGCGAACGTGAGCGTGACCGACGTGAGCGGCGTGGCCGTCTCGGGTGGCACGCCCCCGAAGGCCGCGGTCAACGGGGCCGCGCGGGGCCCGATGTCGCCCTGGGGGCCCGCATTCGCCGGGATGCCCGGTGCGGCGATCACCCGGTAGTCGCCGCGACCGGGATCGCGGAGCGCCGGCCGCACCGAGTTGATCGCGTTGCCGGCGCGGATCGCCGCCGCGAGCCCCGCCTGCTCGACGCCCAGCGGATGATCGGCCGGCCCGTTCCAGATCACGTTCCGCGCGATCACGAGGCCGTCGTCGGCACGGGCCGGCGACGGGATGTTCGTGCCCGACGACGGCGTTCGCGGCAGGGGCACGAAGAACTGCTGCCACCGGCTCGCCGCGCCGTCGGGATTGAGCACCACGTTGTCCACGATCGACACGTTCCGGTTCGGGATCGGCTCGTCCGCCCCCACGGTCGTGGTGCCCCAGCCCCCCAGTGCGAGCCGGGTCCGGCACGCGGCCACGTCGCCGTCGCACGTCCGCGACCCGAAGGCCGCCTCGATCACGTGGCTGCGGCCGCCCACCCGGTAGGCCACGGTGTTCGCGATCACGATGTCGCGTCCGCCGTTCACGCCGAAGGCGGCCCCCTCCACGTCGTGCACCAGGTTGTTGCGGAAGGTGATCGCCTCGGCCTCGTAGGTGAGCCACGGCGCCACCATGAACTCGAAGCCCGTGCCCTGGCCGGCCGTGAAGCCCCCCGTGCCCGCGTCGAAAAACTCGTTGCCCGCCACGACGAGGTTCGCCGAGCCCCCCTTCGCATACAGCGCCCAGTCGCCCGCCCGGTGGATCCGGCTGGCCACCACGTGGCCCCCCTGCACCGCCACGAAATCGACCGCGTTGTCCCAGGCGCCCGAGATGTCGCACCGCTCGACATACACGAAGCGACACTGGTTGGCCTTGAGCGTCTCCTGCGGCACGTCGTAGGTGGCGATCGTGCCGAGGCCCCGGATCGTGCAGTCGCGGAGGAGGATGTGCGTGCAGGCCTCGAAGTGGGCCACATCGCCGCCGCCGGCCGAGATGTCGAGGCCGTCGAGATACAGCCGCCGGCAGTTGAAGACGTTGATCGCCGGCAGCCGCGCGGTGCCCGGGCCGTCGGCGGCCCGCACGATCACCGGCGCGGTCACGGTGCCCCGCCGGCTCTCCCAGTAGGCCGGCACGCTCGACTCCGGATACGTGCCGGCCACGAGGTTGATCCGGAAGCCGAGCGTGAGCGGCGTGCCGACCGGAATCCGGCGCCACGCTTCGGTGACCGTCCGCAGGGCCTGGGCACGCCCGACACCGCTCGCGGCGTCCGTGCCGCGAACCGGATCCACCCAGAGATCGACGAGCGTGGGGTTGCCGATGTCGAGCATCGGCAACGACGCGTCGGCCGCCATCGGCGACCTCGGCTCGAGCCGCTCCAACTCGAGGCCCTCTCCGCGGCGGACCATCCCGCGCATGACATCCTCCCCGGCCGCAGCCGGCGCTCGTCATGCCCCTGATCACCCAGCCTCCGCAGACACCGCCCGGAGGGCAACTCGGGCGGGTTTTTGGCGGAGATCGCCGCCGGACACTCCATCGCCACCGCAGCCACGCCAGCCCCCCCAAACACCCCAGGCCGGATTGCCTGCACGACCGGCACATTCCGACCCGATGGTGAAGGGGGATCATGATGCGCGCATCGCGGTCGGTCATCGAAGTGCTGGCGGGAATCGCCCTGCTCGTGGCAGGTCTGGCGGCCGCACGCGCCGACGAGCCGGAGCCGACCGACACGGGCGTCGAGGAAGCCCCGTACGTCGAGGAGGCCGAGTACGTCGAGGAAGCCCAGTACCTCGAGGAGTCGCTCACCCACCGCGACCCCGAGCAGGAGGCCATGATCCAGGCCCTCGTGGATCAGGCCGTCGACGCCCGGCTCGCCGGCATCCCGCGGCCGCGCTACATCCCCGCCACGGACCTCGCGCCCCCCAAGGGCCTGCTGTTCCTGAAGACCGACCCGCGGCGGGGCGAGTTTCCCTTCGGCATGGCCCTCGGCGGCTACATGCAGCTCCGCTGGTTCGAGTTCGCCCGCGACGCCACCTCGTGGACCGACAACGCGTCGATCACGCGACCGATCAACAACATCAACACCTTCAACATCAACCGCTTCCTGCTCTCCTTCCACGGCCACGTCGTCGACGAACGGCTGGTCTACAACTTCGCCCTCTTCGGCACCACCAACGTCGGCGTGCGGTCGGGCGTGGTGCCGATCGGCCTGGCGGGGTGGAAGTTCAGCGACGAGGCCACGGTCGGCGCCGGCGTGACGCCCGTGCCCGGCACCCGCGAGTGGATCGAGGCCACCCCGTGGACGGTGGGCATCGACCGGAGCATGGCCAACACCTTCTTTCGCCCCGGCTTCAGCCCCGGCGCCGCGGCCATCGGCTCGCTCTTCGACCGCACGCTCCACTACGAGGCCGGCGCCTGGAACGCGATCGACGGCGGCACCACGGGCGTGCTCCGCCGCGGCACCTCCATGGCCTGGGCGGGCAACACCTGGTGGGAACCGTGGGGCCCGTTCGGCCTCGGCGTGTCCGACATGGAGCACCACGACGAGCCCGTCATCCGGCTGGGCACGAGCGGCGTCTACGCCCTCACCAATGCCCTGCCGATCCAGGGCAGCAACCCTGAAGACACGATCGTGCGGCTCTCCGACGGCACGCCCATCGCCGAACGCGGCGCGCTCGGCCCCGACACGCTCCTCGCGCAGTATCTCTACAAGCTGGCCTCGATCGACGCGGCCTGGAAGTATCGTGGCGTGGGCCTCTCCTTCGAGTACTACTTCCGCCTGCTCGACAACTTCTCCGGCGAGGGCCCCTTCGAGCGGTCGAGCATCTTCGACCAGGGGGGCATGGCCTACCTGTCGTGGTGCTTCGTGCCGCGCACCTACGAGGCCTACGCCCGCTCGAGCGCGGTCACCGGCCCCTACGGCACGGGCCAGGAATACGGCGGCGGCCTCAACTGGTATCTGAAGGAGTCGCGGCAGGCACGGCTGACGCTCGAGGCGCTCTACATGAACCGCAACCCCGCGCAGAACTTCCTCTATCCCTACCGCGCCGGCTACACCGGCACCGCGATCCAGACGCAACTGCTGGTGGCGTTCTGAAGATCGCGCCCGCGGGCCATCCTGCCGACTCCGGGAAGCGTAACCGCGGAAGCGGTACGACCCGCACCAGGCTTCAGTCCGCATCGCTCACGCGATGGCGGCTTTTTGGGGCGGTTGCCCGGAAGCGTAACCGCGGAAGCGGTACGACCCGCACCAGGCTTCGGTCCGCATCGCTCACGCGATGGCGGCTTTTTGGGGCGGTTGCCGGGAAGCGTAACCGCGTAAGCGGTACGACCCGCACCAGGCTTCGGTCCGCATCGCTCACGCGATTGCGGCTTTTTGGGGCGGTTGCCCGGAAGCGTAACCGCGGAAGCGGTACGGCCCTCCCGTCCGTACCGCTCACGCGCCGGCGGCTCCCCGAGAAGGCACGCGCCGCGGGGGCAA
>JBIIMU010000475.1:0-2610 GCA_044337845.1 Pirellulales bacterium
CTTCGAGCGGCAGGCGGCCGAGTCCGTGGAGCGGATGCAGGCCCGGGGGATCGAGCCCTGGCCGACGCTCACGGCGGCCGAGCATGCCCGCGAGGTGGACGACCTGAAGCGGTTCGTCGAGGAGGTGCGCGGCGTGTTTCCGAATCTCGTGACGCGGGAGACGCACGAGTTCATCGTGGCCAGCGACCTGCCGGCCGCCCAGCTGGCGCCGTACCTCGCCAACCTCGACGCGATGCACGACTGCCTCTGCGATCTCTATGGGATCCCGCGGGGCGAGCCGGTGTGGAAGGGGAAGTGCCTGGTGGTGGCGTTTCTCCGCGAGGACGACTACATCGCCTTCGAGGCGCGGTTCATGAAGTCCGACACCGGCGGCACCCACGGCATGTGCCACCAGCGGAGCGACGGTCGCGTGGTGACCGCCTGCCATCGGGGCGACGACCCGGCCACGTTCGCCCACATGCTCGTGCACGAGACGAGCCACGGCTTCAATCACCGCTGGATGTCGCCGGCCCGCCTGCCGAACTGGCTCAACGAGGGGATCGCGGAGTGGGTGGGCCAGCGGGTGGTCCGGGGCTCCGACCAGGTGCCGCTCAAGGAGGCCCAGGCGGCCGCGGCGATGCGGGCCAGCGGCGACGTGGGAGCCGCCTTCTTCACGGCCGACAACATCCGGCCCGAGCAGTACGGCATCGCGTCGGGCATGGTCCGGTTTCTGATCGGCCGCGACGCCCGCGCGTTCGCCGGGTTCGTGCAGGCCATCAAGGAGGGGGTGCCGTCCGAGGAGGCGCTCGGCACGGCCTTCGGCGGCTCGCTCGACGATCTCGTGCGGGCCTACGGCGCGGCGGTCGGCCTCCCCGGCCTGCGGCGCGGGCAGCCGTGAGCGTGCGGCCGGCGGCTCAGCGGGAGAGCCGGCGGCGGCGGGACGCGAGCATGGCCAGCCAGAATCCGAGGAACGCCGCCACGCAGGCGAGCACCACGAGCAGGCGTCGCGGATCGTGGTTCAGACGCCACGCACCGATGCCGTGGAACACGCCCCAGACGACGATGCCGGCCATGATCCAGCGGATGATCCGCTCGGCGGCGGCGGTGTCACGAGAGTCGGGGCCGGCGGATGAGGTCATGCCGGCATCGTAGCCGTCGCCGCGACCGCGGCGGAAAAAAAAGGCCCCCGGAACGGCCCAGGTACCAGGGGGGCGGAGAACCTGGACCGTTTCCGGGAGCGATTGGATCGTCGTGCCGTGAGGGCCTCTCGAGGTCGGCGGTGGGCGTCCGTGCCCCCGCCGACTTCGAGGGGGGCTGGCGTTGCACCAGCCCCGTGGCCTTCAGGCGGGGCGGACAGTACGGGGCGGGTTTTCATGGGTCAATGCCGGTTCTCGCGTGGCATTCCAACGGGGTTTGGGCCTTCCCCAGACTCCGTTCCCGCCCCAGGCTGCGGCCCGGGCGGCCCGAGGCGGTCGTTCAGGCAGCCTGCGGCGACGCGGTATGCTCCCGCAGCCGGCCTCCGATTCGGTCCGGCGACGTTCTTCAGGAGCAGATCATGGCAGCGACGACGAGCCCATCTCTTTCCCCGATCGCCGGAGCCGGCGCGCCCCCGACCTCCGAGGCCTGGGCCGCGGCGTTCGCCGCCGCGCTGCCTTACGAGTCGTTTCTCGAGACGCACGGCACCGCCGACCAGCGGGCGCGGTGGGCCGCCTTCCATGCCCGACTGACCCTCACGCCGCAGCAGCGGGCAGTGCTCGCCGGGTTCGTCCGCCGCATGCCGGTGCTCGTGCTCGCGGGCGCCTGGTGCGGCGACTGCGTGAACCAGTGCCCGATCTTCGCCCACTTCGCGGCGGCGGCCCCGTCGATCGACCTGCGGTTCCTCGAACGCGACGCCCTGCCCGACATCGCGGCCCACCTCAAGGTCTGTGGCGGGCAGCGGGTGCCCGTGGCCGCCTTCTTCAGCGAAGACTTCACCCCGATCCTGTTCTATGGCGACCGGACGCTCTCCGCGTATCGGGCTTCCGCGACGGCCCAGCTCGGCGCCGGCTGCGCCACGGGCATCGCCCCGCCGCCCGCCGACCAGGTCGCGGCGGTCGTGGGCGACTGGCTCGACCAGTTCGAGCGGGTGCACCACATCCTCAGGCTCTCGGCCCGGCTGAGGGAGATCCACGGAGACTGAGCATGTCGACCCGCGAACGCTGGACGGTGTATCCGCTGTTGTTCCTCGCCATCGGCCTCGCGCTGCGGGCCGTTGCCGTGCCGCCCGAGCGGCTCGAGGTGGACACGCTCGAGGCCGCCCGCGTGGTCTGCGGCGAGGTCGTCGTGACCAACGACGGCACCAAGCTCGTCCACATCGGACGGGTGAAGGGGGCCGGCGGCGGCCGGATCGAGATCTCGGATCGCGACGGCAACGAGGCCGTCGCCGTGGGCACGGGGCCCGAGGGCCGCGACGGCTCGATCGAGTTCTTCGACGCCGAGGGGGAGACGATCGGCCTGCTCGACGCGGCCGTCCTCAAGCCCGCCTCGGCCGACTGACGCCGCGGCGGAGCACTACACCCGGCAGGACTCGAACCTGCAACCCTCGGTTCCGAAGACCGATGCTCTATCCATTGAGCTACGGGTGCCTGCCGA
>JBIIMU010000476.1:0-2608 GCA_044337845.1 Pirellulales bacterium
ATCGCCCGGCTGGGGCGGCTCGTCGTCGTGGCCTCGCTGCTGGGGGCCTGGGGCATGGCCGCCACCGCGCTGACCCCGTCCGTTGCCGTCGCCCAGGACGAGGAGGTCGCGGCCGACGAGGGGGCGGCCCAGCCGGAGGGGAAGAGCTACCTGACGTTTCTCTTCGAGGCCCTCGGCATCAAGTACGTCATCATCTTCCTGCTCCTCTCGTTCGGCCTGGTCGCGCTGCTCGTGATGTGCTTCATGCAGTTCCGCAAGACCGTGCTCATGCCCCAGGCGCTGGCGCAGCAGTTCGAGCAGCACCTCGAGGCGAAGGAGTTCCAGCAGGCCTACGAACTCGCCAAGAACGACGACTCCTACCTCGGCAAGGTGCTCGCCGCCGGCATGGGCAAGCTCCAGTCGGGCTATCCGGCCGCCGTCGAGGCGATGCAGGCGGCGGAGAGCGAGCAGGCGATGGCGCTGGAGCACAAGATCAGCTACGTGTCGCTGGTGGGCGCCCTCGCCCCGATGTTCGGCCTGCTCGGCACCGTGGACGGGATGGTCGCCGCCTTCATGCTCATCGCGCAGCGTGACACGGCGCCGAAGCCGTCCGAACTCGCCGTGGGCATCTCACAGGCGCTCGTCACCACGCTGATCGGGCTCTGGCTGGCCATCCCCGCCATCGCCTGCTACGGCCTCTTCAAGAACTGGCTCCAGCGATTCAACATGGACATCGACGACGAGGCGATGCGGCTGATGTCGCGGTTCCAGGCCATGGGCAAGAAGTGAGCCGGCTCTCCGGCGGCTGACGAGGGCACACTCCGGCATGGCACGCAGGCAGAGCGACGGACCGTCGAAGACCGACATCGACATGACGCCGATGATCGACATGACGTTCCAGCTGATCACGTTCTTCGTGTTCACGCTGAACTTTTCCAGCGCCGTGCAGGACGACCGCGTGCAGCTCCCCATGAGCCAGCTGGCCAAGCCTGCGGACGGGCCCTCGGTCGAACCCATCACCCTGCAGCTGATGAGCGATGGCCGGGTGATCTATGCCGGCGAACCGCTGGCGCTGGCCGACATCGGCGGGTATCTGGAGAACGAGAAGCGGGTCATGGTGGATGCCGGAAAGGAACCCAACTCCGCCACGGTCATCATCCGTGCCGACGGCCGCTCCAAGACCGGCGACGTGCAGGACCTGATCAAGGTCGCCCAGGAGAAGGGCTTCGAGAAGTTCGTCCTGCGGGCGCAGTACGACGAAAGCAACTGAACCGGAGTCTGGCGTGGCCGCGAAACGGGAAGCACTCTCCGACAAGATCGCCATCGACATGACGCCGATGATCGACGTCGTGTTCCAGCTGATCACGTTCTTCATGCTCACGCTCAAGACCGTGGTCACCGAGGGCGATTTCGACATCAAGATGCCGCTGGGCGCCAGCGCCGGCGCGGCGCTCGACGATCCCCTGCCCCCGATCCGCGTGCGGATGACGGCCGGCCCCGGGGGCGAGCGGACGAGCCTGTCGATGAACGGCCAGCCGATCGGGGATTTCGACGAGCTCCGCACCCGGATCGTCGATCTCGTGGGCACGGGCCCCGGCTCCAACGCCGACCGCACCGAGGTCGAGCTCGACTGCGACCCGGGCCTGACCTACGACAACGTGATTCGCGCCGTGACGGCGGTGTCGGGCAAGGTGGAGCCCGACGGGACGGTCATCGACCTGATCAAGAAGATCAAGTTCGCCCCGCCGAAGAAGAAGTAGGGCAGGCGCGGGATTCGCCGCCCGGCATCCGCCCTCGCGCGAGCCATGCGGGCAGGCATGCGGCTCGCGCCTCGGGAAGCCGCCAGCGCGTGAGCGCTGCGGACCGCCGGCGGCTACCGGCGGGGGTGAAACTTCCCGTGCACCGCCTTGAGGCGGCCCGCGTCCACGTGCGTGTACCGCTGGGTGGTCGCGATGCTGGCGTGGCCGAGCATCTCCTGCACGTGGCGGAGATCGACGCCCCCGGCCACCAGATGCGTGGCGAAGCTGTGCCGCAGCGTGTGCGGCCCGATGTCGGGCGGAATCCCGGCGCGGGCGGCGTGGAACCGCACGATCTCCCAGATCCGCATCCGCGAGAGCCGATTGCCCCGGGCGGAGAGGATCGCCCAGGTGGGGATGCCGGTGGCCCTCGTGGCGAACGCCTGACGCGGGCCGTCGAGCCACCCCCGCACCGCCTCGACCGCCCGGCGGCCGAGCGGCACCACCCGCTCCTTGCTGCCCTTGCCGCGGCAGGTGCAGAAGGTCTCGGCGAGGTGCACGTCGGAGAGCCGCAGCGTGGAGACCTCCGATGCCCGGCAGCCCGTCGCGTAGAGCAGCTCCAGCAGCGCCCGATCGCGGCAGGCACGGGGCCCGCCCCCCTCGGGGCTCGCGAGCAGCCGGTCAACCTGCTCCGGGGAGAGGGTGCCTGGGATCACGTCGTCGCGCCGTGCGGCCGCGATCAGCTCGGCGGGGCTCTCGGCGACGACGCCCTCGAGCTGCAGGAAGGAGTAGAACGTCTTGAGCGTGGCCGCCTGACGGGCCACGCTCGCCCGGGCGAGCCCCCGCTTCGCGAGGGCCGCGAAGTAGTCGCCGAGATCCTGCACGGTCATCGC